>NZ_BAAAFI010000009.1:0-194783 GCF_039523455.1 Algoriphagus jejuensis
ATTCCCTTAGTTGGCCTAGGCCAACTAAGGGAATGGGTTGATACAAAGTTTAAACCCTAGACACAGTTTAATGAACTATCCCTGAAAAACTCAATTTTCAGCCATTTTTCGATTAAACAGTACTTTTACCAACCGCCGCCGAGTGCTTTATAAAGCCTCACAGTAGAGGTCAATTGAGACTGAAGCGCCAATGATTTTTCAAATTCGGAATAGTAGAGTTCCCGCTCGGCATCTAGGACTTGGAGGAAGGAAGTGTAGCCGTTGTCATACAGTGCTTTGGAAAGCATCAATGATTTGGTAGTAGCGTTTACCTGCTCCACTCTGGCGTCGTATTCATTGGAATAAGTCCGGATTTCCGCAAGGGAATTTTCCACTTCCGCAAATGCTTCCAAGATCGTCTGCTCGTAGTCGTAAGCATACTGCTTGGCTCGAGCGCGCTCTGCTTCTACTCTTCTTTTATTTTGGCCGAACTGAAAAAGTGGACCTGCCAATTGTCCAGAAATGGAACCCAGCACGGCGTTGGGAACGAACAATTTGGAGATGTCTGGACTGGCAACACCAAGGAATCCAGTCAGGCTCAACGATGGAAACCGCATCGCAACCGCCACTCCGATTCGTTCGGTCTGCGCTACCAATAGTTGCTCTGCCTGTACAATGTCTGGTCGTCTTTCCAGTAGTTCAGATGGCAAGCCAGTAGGAATGTCCAGGGGCAGCAACTGCTGATCGTTTTGCAAGCCACGGGCAATAGGGGAGTAGGTCTTTCCAGTCAGGATACCGATGGCATTTTCGACAAAGATCATTTCACGTTCCAGGCTGTACATCCCCGCTTTGGCATCGGCTGCAATTTGCTCTGCCTGTAGCTTGTCCAATTCAGAAACGTCACCTTTTTCGAACCTAAGTTCGATGATCCGGAGGTATTCAAGTCTGGTTTGGTAGGTTCTCTGCGTGATTTTGTATCGGTCGTCCAGGCCTCTCAGATTGAAGTAGAGCTCAGCGACTTGTGCTACTACGCTGATGAAGATCGACTTTCTGTTTTCTTCCGATGCAAGCAATTCTGCATAAGCTGCGCGGTTGGCATGTCTAAGTTTTCCCCAGATATCGATCTCCCAGGAGATATTTCCCAGGACAGAATAGGAATTGGTATTGAAGCCGACCCCTGCCTCCTGCGCTCGCTCTCGATATTCGGATGCCCTGGCCGAAGCGCCATACCCGATAGACGGGCCCATATTCGCCTTGTTGTACCCCAAGATCGCCTGAGCTTCTTCGACTCGGGCCATTGCGGTAAGCAAATTTAGGTTAGAATCGACTGCATTTTGGATCAAAGAGCGGAGCACCGTGTCTTGGTACACATCCCACCAAGCGAGATTGGTGATCGAGTCTGGGTTTTCCACCGGTTGGAAATATACTTCCGGAGTTTTTGTTTCGACGGTTTCAGGCCGGGAATATTTTGGCCCTACTGCGCAACCAGCCAGAACCAAGACGATAAATATCGGTATGATTAGATTTTTCATATCAATGAGTCGGTTCAGAAGGTGAAACAGTAGGAGCGGTCGGTGGAGTGTGAGTCTTTTTCTTCCCGATACTTTCGATCAATACATACAAGCCGGGGACGATGATGACCCCGATGATGGTGGCAATCAAGGTTCCGCTGAATACCGCCATGCCCATGACTTTTCTGGCTTCCGCTCCGGCGCCTGTGGCAGTGAGCAAGGGAACCACACCGAGCATGAAGGCGAAGGAAGTCATCAAGATAGGTCTAAGCCGAAGTTTTGCAGATTCCATCGCCGCATCGTAGAGTGATTTGCCCTGTTCTTCGTGGAGCATCTTTGCAAATTCTACGATCAGGATGGCGTTTTTCGCAGTCAAGCCGATGAGCATCACGAGGCCGATCTGTGCAAAGACGTTGTTTACGTAGCTGACGCTCCACAGACCTCCGAGCCAAAGTCCAAGGAATGCTCCGAATACCGCTGCCGGTACCCCCAGCAATACGGAGAACGGCAAGGTCCAGCTTTCATACTGTGCTGCCAAAATCAGAAAAACAAAGACCAAGGCCATCAGGAACATGGTTCCTCCGGTTCCTTCTGCGGCTTTTTCCTGATAGGACATGTTACTGAATGCCATGCCGATTTCCGGTGGCATGGATGCTGCGACTTCTTCAAGTGCATTGAGTGCATCTGAGGAACTGAATCCTTCCTTCGGTGCTCCGGAGATTTCCGCAGCCCGATACATATTAAATCGGTTGGTGTAGGATGGTCCGGTGATGTCCTCGACGACAGCAAGGGTGCTCAATGGAATGATCTCTCCGCTTTTGCTTCGCACATAATAGCTTGCCAGATCATCGGGTCCGAGTCTGTTTTGACCCTCTGCCTGCACAAATACCTTGTACTGCCTTCCAAATCTGTTGAAGTCATTGACATAGGAACTACCCAGATAGGTAGATACGGTACTGGTGATCTCCGAGAGGTCTATTCCCAGTTTTTCGGCTTTGTCGTAGTCGATCTGAATCTTTTTCTGCGGCACGTTTGATCTATACAAAGTAAAGATGTTCGCAATTTCAGGTCGCTTACGCGCCTCAGCCATAAATATCTGAGCCTGCTCATCCAAAAACTGAGGATCGTTGCCGGAGCGATCCTGAAGCTGAAGGGTAAAACCTGCCGAGGTACCCAAGCCTTCGATAGGAGGAGGGCCGAAGGCGATGGTAGTGGCCTCAGTGATCGTTTGCCTGAAGGCCAGATTGGTTTCTGCGATCAGTTGCTTGGCCGTCTTGGTTCGCTCCTCCCATGGCTTGAGAGAGACGAATACGAAGGCGTTGTTGGTAGAGTAGGCTGTGGTCAACAAGCTGTATCCCAAGATCATGGTAGAGTACTGAACCTCCTCATGCTCCTGCAAGATCGCTTCGATCTTTTTGGCGACCTCGTCTGTCCGCTCCATGGACGCGGCATCCGGCAGCTGCATGTTGATCAGGAAATATCCCTCATCCTCTTCCGGTACGAAGCCTCCGGGGATTCCTCCATTCAGGAGAAAAATCCCGCCGACTACGAAGCCGATGATGATCAGCGATCGGATTGATTTTTTGGCCACAGCACCTGCGATGCCGGTATAGCCTAAGGTGAACTTGTCAAACCCTCTGTTGAAGGAATTGAAAAAGCGCTGAAGCCAGCCGTTGGACTCCTTTTTTGGTTTCAGGATAATCGCCGACAAGGCAGGACTCAAGGTCAGGGCGTTGAATGCGGAGAACAAAACCGAAATCGCAATGGTAATTGCAAACTGCTGATAGAGTCGGCCTGTGATACCTCCTGCGAAAGCGACCGGAACGAATACCGCAGCGAGGATCAGGGCGATCGCCACTACCGGCCCACCCACTTCTTTCATTGCTTTTTGGGTAGCTTCTTTCGGCTTCATGCCATGCTCGATGTTGTGCATGACAGCCTCGACCACCACAATCGCGTCATCGACGACGAGTCCTATGGCGAGGACTAGCCCCAGAAGAGAAAGTACGTTGACAGAAAATCCAAGTATCGGGAAGACGATGAACGTACCCAACAAAGAAACCGGTACTGTAAGTAATGGGATCAGTGTGGCTCTCCAATCCTGAAGGAAGAGGAATACCACGATGATCACCAAGGCAACCGCTTCGAACAGTGTGTGAACAATCTCTGAGATACCGACCGAAATCGCCCGGGTGGTATTCAGTGCAATGTCATACTTGAGATCCTGTGGAAAAAAACCTTCCAAACCCTGCATGGTAGTCTGCACAGCTTCAGACACTTCCAAGGCATTGGAGCCAGGGATTTGATACACCACGATGGATGCTGCCGGGCTTCTGTTCAGACGGCTGGTTGAGTTGTAGTTGTCCAGGCCGAGTTCCAGACGGGAGATGTCCTTGAGGCGCACGATGGAACCTTTTTCATCTGACTTGACGATGATATTCCCGAATTCTTCTTCGGTAACCAATCGCTCTTGAAGTGTAACGGTATAGGTGTACTCCACACCGGCCGGTGTAGGAGGGGCACCGAACTTACCACCTGGAGCAATTGCGTTTTGTTTCTTTACCGCATTCGAGACGTCGTTGACAGTCAGATCAAGCTTGGTCAATAGATCCGGATCCAGCCAGATCCTCATGGAATAATCCGCACCACCAAACAGGAACACGTCACCGACACCTCGGATCCGCTTGAGCTGATCTACAATATTGATATTGGCGTAGTTGTTAAGGAAAAGTCCATCGTAAGTGGAGTTTGGAGAGGAAAGAGATACCAACATCAGTGGGAACACCAGTGATTTTTTGGTCGTAACTCCGAAGTTTTTTACTTCAATCGGCATCTTGGCACTCGCTTGGGACACCCTGTTTTGGGTCAGCATGTTGGCGTTGTCCAGATTGGTTCCTACTTCAAAGGATACCTGAAGTGTCAGAGAGCCATCCGATCCGTTGATGGATTTCATGTAGAGCATCTCTTCCACACCGTTTACCTGCTGCTCGATTGGCGTCGCTACTGCCTGCTCTACGTTGACAGCATTGGCGCCGGTAAAGGTCGTCGTCACCTGGATCATCGGCGGAGTGATGTCCGGGTACTTTGAGATCGGAATGCCGCTTAGTGTAATCAATCCCATGATGATCATCAAGATCGAAATCACCATCGCAACTATCGGTCTTCGTATAAAAAACTCACTCATAGTACTGGAGTCAAATAGTTAGAATTAAGAGTCGGCTGCATCATTTGTTCTCTTCTGGCCATTTTTGCTCCACTACTTCAATCTTGGAATTGGCGCTGACACCTGCCGAGCCGATGATGGCTACACGGTCACCGGCCTTGAGTCCGCTTTTGATGATCCAGGCATCGCCTATTTTTGGACCGGTTTCGATGGTGGTGACCTTTAGGCTATCGGATGCATTGACTAGATAGACTTGCGAGATGTGCTGCAGTTGCACGACGGCACGCTGAGGGATCATCACTGCGCCGGTATAGGTGCTGAACAGGATGCGGGCTTTCACAAAAAGTCCCGGTCTGAGTAATCCATCCGGGTTTGGAAATGAAGCTTCCATAGTAAGGGTACCGGTGGAGGGATCGATTTCACGGTTTGCAAAGTCGACCGTTCCCATTTCACCGTAAACCGATCCATCAGCCAAGAGCAGTTGGACGTTGTTCCGGGCAGATTCCCGGTCTTCCATAGATTGCTGGGCAATCCGGAGATATTCTCTTTCGCTGATTTCAAATCTTACACGAACTCCGGTGATACTGGAGATGGTCGTCAGAACAGAAGTGCCGGTACGACTCACATAGTCACCTTCACGCACATTGGAGATGCCTACCAATCCGTCAAACGGAGCCAAGACACGGGTATATCCCAATTCAACTTTTGCATTTTCAAGTGAAGATTTGGTGGCTGCGACGTGGGCTTTTGCAGCTTCATATTCTGCAACTGCGTTGTCCAGGTCCTTTTTACTGAGCGCGTTCAACTCGGTCAGCGGTTTGACACGGCTGAGTTCACTTTCCGCTCTTACCAGTTCGGTAGTCGCCTGAGTGACTTCACTTGCCTGTCTGTCCAGGCGGTTTTTATATTCGATGTCATCTATCGTGTAGAGAAGTTGGCCTTTTTTTACCTGAGATCCTTCTTTGAAGTTGACTGAGGTGACCCAGCCCTCTACGCGAGACCGAATGTCGACGTCGGATTGTCCATATACTTGAGCGACAAAATCCTCATAAAGGGGGACATCACTCTGGATAGCTTTCACCACATTGACTTTCATGGGCGGGGCTTCCGTTACTACTTCCTTTTTGCAGGAAGAGAGCAAAACGATAAGTGATAAAAAACCAAGAAGTTGGTTTTTTGGATTAAGTGGTAATTTCATAGGAAAAGGAATTAGGCCGGCTAGTAGTCTTGCACACGTTTTTTTTTGTGAAATCAACTCGGAGGGGATAAAGAACAACGGTAATTGAAAAATTCAATTCCAGATTCACAGACAGAGGCAAAAGTTGGCATTTTTATCAATAAAAAAACCTGAGAAAAATCAGGTTGCAGCCGACGGCGGGTATTTATTTCAAAAATATCGCCCCCACTTTTGTGGGACAGTATGGCGATATTCTGTAAGGGCTTGATTTTAAAGCGGCTGCGTATTTTGGCTTTTTTGTAGAAATCAACACCTACGACAAAATGAAAATGCTTTCATTTTGGCCGTAGGTCAATTTCCGATGAGTATCGGTGCTAACCCAGTTGGTTCTATTATCAATTCAGGTATTCTAGGAAGATTTCATTCCAGATTTTATACCCGTCTTCGTTGAGATGCAGCTGGTCTTTGATGTAGAGTTCGGGGCGCGGATTGCCGTTGGCATCTAGCAAAGGTGCCCAGCTGTCGACAAAGTTCACCTGCTCTTTGCTGCGGCAGTATTCGGCTAGCATAGTATTGAAGATGATATAGTTTTCCTTTTTCTCCACGCGAGCCGGACTGGGTTTGGCTGCGATCAGGAAGATTTCCATGTTTGGGTTGATGAGCTGCAGGCGACGGACAATGTTGTCCAGGCTGCTGAGTATTTCCGCAGCCGGGACATCCGACCACAGGTCATTGTCACCTTCGTAGATGAATACCCGACTCGGCTCGAATCGGATCACCAGGGGGAATAGGTGCGTTTCGAGATCGGAGGCCTTGGAACCGCCGAATCCTGTGTTCAGGATTGGAGTGTCCGGGAAGGTCGTTTGAAGGTTTTTCCACATGCGGATCGTGGAGCTTCCTGTGAAAACCGTGGCGCCCTGAGACCATCCGACACTGTCTATGTGTGCAGAAATCTGTCTGACTTCTTTTTCGAAAGGAACATCTTGTGCTTGGGTTTTTTCCCAAAATAGAAGGGCAAAGAGAAATAGGAAGGTTGAAAATCTGTTGGGCTTCATGGGCTTGGGCTAATGATTCGGAGTCAAAGTAAGGCAACTAAGCCAAAATCAAATGCAATAAAGTCAATTGAATGCCTTTTTTAACAGTTTTAAGTGATCTTGTCCGAGATCATGATTTCCTACAGAACTCGTTTTGGGGAAGCACCATACCTGACTCTGGTGATGGACTTATGCGTTGTGAGCGAGCATATTATGCACGAAAATGTACACCTCGGACAGAATCAAAGTTTGATCAGTCGGAATGGGGAAAAAGCCAATTGCCCTTTCTACCCCAGAAAAGTGAGGTTTTGTCACATTGTCCCCGGTTTTTTGGCTTTTGGAAAATGCATCCATTTTTTGGAACTGTTTTAGCGTTGTTAAATCAGATCTGACACTCAACCTCTCTAGTCATGCAACACATTACCCGTTTCTTCTGGTTTTGCAGTGGGGCAAATTTTGCCTTGCTCAAGCGTGCCCCTACCGAATCCAACAAATATGTCGGAATCGGTGCCACGGTTTTCTTCACCGGAGTATTAGCTGCCTTGGCTGCGGGCTATGCATTATTTACTGTCTTCCAGTCGCTCCTCCCTGCAGTCGCATTTGGATTGCTTTGGGGATTGATGATCTTCAACTTGGATCGATTTATCGTGTCCAGCATGAGGAAGAGGGAGAATGCCTGGGGAGAATGGAAGCTGGCGATTCCCCGTTTGGTATTGGCGGTGTTGCTTGCTTTGGTAATCTCCAAGCCGTTAGAGCTGAAGATGTTTGAGCGGGAAATCAACCGCAAGCTAGATGAAAAGAAGACGGAGTTTATTGCTCAGTCCAAGGCTAATTTGGCCAAGGGATTTCCGGAAATCCAGGACCTGGAATCCAAGATCGACACCTTAAAGTCGGAAGTGGCCCAAGCTGAAAGTTTCCGTGACCAAGTTCAAAAGGAATACGATGCGGAGCGTTTTGGAGAGAAAACGGCCGGTACGAGCGGAATAGTCGGACTAGGGACAAATGCCAAAAAGAAAGAGCAACAGCTCGATGCATCTCAGCTGGCATTGGATGGTCTGCGGAAAAGAAATCAAGTCCGGGTCGATACGCTGGAAGCCCAAATCCGGGAATTTATCGCCTTGCGTCAGGCGGAGTTTGAAAAACAACAACCGGGAATTGAGGGTTTTGACGGCTTGGCGGCACGGATGGATGCGCTGTCGGTGCTGACGACGGAAAGCGCTGCCATGGCGATGGCCAATGTTTTTATCATGCTGTTGTTCATTGCGATTGAGACAGCTCCGATTTTTGTCAAACTGATCTCAGCGCGTGGACCATACGACGAACTGTTGGAATTGCACGAAGACAAGGTGAAGCTTTTCAAAGGGGAAAAGTGGACGAAAGCAAAAGGGGAATCTGAAGCTAGAGTTGGCTATTTTCAGGATACACATTTCTATGCCACAGATCTCAGCAAAGAGAAAACCAACCGAAAAAACAAAGTGCAGACCGAGTCGGAAATCGCTGATATCGAGGAGAAGTGGAGGAGAAAAGTTTGATATTTTTGTATTACGTAGTTTAGTAAAAATCTTTACGTATAGTCAAATAAGAAAGCCATGGATGCTAAGGTGACGCTCTCCTTTAATAAAGAGGTAATCGACAAGGCAAAGGAATTTGCGGAGCAGAACAATATCAGCCTGTCTAGACTGACTGAGTATCTGTATTCGCAGGTCACTTCAAAAAACTACAAATCAATGGAGGAATTGCCAGTGTCGGATTGGGTGGATTTCGTGGCAGAGGGGCCAATCGAATACCGTGGGATGCGTAGCAAAGATAAGATGAAATCGGAGTTTTTTGAGAAGAAAAAATGAAGGTTTTTTTGGATGCAAATGTGTTGGTTTCAGTCCTTAAATAAAGAATATCCACTTTTCCCCATTTCATCCCAAGTAATAAGTTTGGCTGATCGGCCGGATTTTGATCTCTATACCTATCCTATTTGCTTGGCGATTGCATTCTAATTTTCTGAAAAGAAAAGTGGCTCAGAACTGGCCCGGATGAAGATAGAGATGCTTTCGAAGAAAATTTTGATGACCAACGTGGATCAAGACACAGTAAATCAAACGCTGGCGAATCGTCAAGTAAAAGATTTGGAAGATGGACTGCAATATTATTCTGCTTTGAATGGTGGCTGTGCAGTCGTTGTTACGGAAGACTTGGCGGGGTTTTATTACTCGACTATCCCGATTCTGAATTGCAGGGATTTTTTGGAAGAATACCTTTATTGATTGACGCTTTTTCAGCTACGGCATCCAACTGATCCCAAGTTTTCCCGATTTTCGTTCTGGGATTTTTACGTTTACCTAGAACTTACTTTCCTGGTCGATTTGATACTACTTTTTGAAAACAGGATAGGGGACAAATTCTTCCTCATCGCCTTTGATTTTGTCAAACTTCTGGGCAATCCATTTGACTTTGGCTTCCTCGATCAATTCTTTGCTGGAAGAGACAAAATTCCAGTCGATAAATCGCTCTTCGGGAAACGCCTCGCCGCCGAAGATGTACACGGTACTGTTGGCTTGGATGGTAAATTCACATAGTGCACTGTCTTTCGCAACCAGGATTTGTTTTGGACCAAAATGGTTTCCTTCACTTTCGATTCCCCCCTCTAGAATGTACAAGCCACTTTCGCCAAACAGGTGCTCTCCAATGCTTAGAACTCGTTTTTCTTTGCTTTTGATCTCCAGCATGTACAATCTGCTGTAGACAGGCACGGGCGACCGATGTCCAAAAGCTTCTCCAGCGACAAGTTTGAATTCGATTCCCTCGACTGTCCAAGCCGGAAGTTGGTCAGCTTCAAAATGAAAAAACTCTGGGTCCATCTGCTCAAGATGCTTTGGCAGCGCCACCCAGATCTGCAAACCGTGGAGGACTTTGTCTTCGTGACGTAGGTAGTCGGGAGTTCGCTCTGAATGCACAATCCCTTTCCCGGCCGTCATCCAATTGACCGCGCCGGGTTTGATCTCCACTTCCGTTCCCAGCGTGTCGCGATGCATGATGCTACCCTCAAATAGAAAAGTGAGCGTGGATAGCCCGATGTGCGGGTGAGGTCGGATGTCCATCTGTTCCCGCTCGTTCAGCTTGACCGGCCCCATATGATCGATGAATATAAAGGGGCCAATCATCCGTTTTTGACGAAAAGGCAACAATCTGCCGACAAGAAATTTGCCAATGTCAGCAGCACGCTCTTCGATAATCAGTTTAATGTTGGACATGGAGTGTATGGATATGGGTAAAGTTTAGACGGTCTCTGCCGATCCGTTTTGGGCCTGAGTGGAGGAACAGAAGCCGCTCAAGTCGGGAATTTCCCGTTCTCTGAAATTAGCAAAGCCTGGACTAAAAAACTCCAGGCTTTAGATAATTGAAAAGATTTGGTGCTTTTAGACTATTCCACCGGAAGCTTATCAAGGTTGATTTTCAGCCATTCTTCAAATGACAGCAAGTCAGGGTTTAGCTCTTTGGCGGCAGCAATATCTCGGGCTTCGGTAAATTCCTTTTCAAAGGTCTCATAGTATTGGAACATATTTCCCAGATCCTCTGCTCCGGGAAATCCAAAACTGCGAAAGACTTCAGCCGGGATGGCATTGTATCGAACCTCTTCTCCAATTGCTTTGGTGAGGACTTTGGCCATGTCCTCGCAGGTGATGTGTTCACCGGCGATTCCCACAGTTTTGCCGATCATTGAAGAGCCTTTCTTAAAGATTCCATAGGCACACTTTCCGATGTCTTCCGCGCCAATGCCACTGAGTTTACTACCCCCCATGGGAAAGGTGATGGCCAGTACGCCGTCTTCTCCCCGCTTGGGCCCCATTCCAAAATAGAGGAGGTTTTCCCAGTAAAAAGTGGTAAGCAAAAATGTGGTCGGTACGCCAGCTTTTATAAAAAACTGGTTGGATTCACCTTTGGCATCGAAATGAGGCACTTTGTATTTTTCCATCAAGGTAGGCATGCTGTCGTCGTGCAGCGGCACGAGCAAGCGGGTGTCTTCCAGGGTGGACCAGACCACGTGTTTCAAACCGGCAGCTTCTGCGGCTTCGGCCATAGTTTTGGCTTCCATCGCTTCCTGCTCAGGAGAGAAGTGATCCCAAAAAAAGGTGACGCAAAAGGCTCCATAAGTTCCTTCCATTGCTGCCCGTACGGTTTCAGGATGGGCAAGATCAGCTTCTACTACTTCGGCACCCAAATCTGCCAGGGCTTTTGCTTTGTCAGATGATGCATTACGCGTAACTGCACGAACGCCAAAGTCTCTGCTGGGATCGCTTAAAATAGCCCGTACCAATCCACCGCCTTGTGCACCGGTGGCTCCAAATACTGTGATGATTTTCTTTTCAGACATAGAAAGATTGGATTTGAGAATGGAGAAATGGGTTTAAGTAAGATTGATTCGTGGCGAATGGCAGCAAAGAAACTTCCTGACTGTCATCGTTTTGGAAGTTAGGGATTTGTACTGTAAACAGAGAAGAAGGGGTGTGATAATTGTGAGGCCCTTTGGAAAAATCTGTGCTTTTGCTGCTTAGAAAGTAAGATTTTGCTTTTGGCAACCCGCGGAAAGTGGAGGGGTTTTTATCCGGGTATTACTTCTACCAAAATCTCTTTCCCTGCCTTGTCAAAGTAAGTGCAAGTCATCTCGTCCAAGAGGGCGACCCATTTTTCGATGCCGGACTTTGCGCAGTCTTCGCAAAATGTCGGGTAATCCGTATTCCCTGCCTGATGGGCTTTGAGGTCGGATGTAAATTGGCTTGCATTGGATCTAGCAGCTATGGCCAGGGTTTCGTACTTAGCCGGGGAGGTGGCGAAATGAGCGTTTGCTCCAAAATAGTCGGTGTGACCGTCCGTGACGAAGGTGACATAAGAGCTGACTCCCAGCTTAATCAGGTTTTGAATGTAAGCGGGAAAATCCGAGCCGGACTTTACCTTGCTATGGGCCGAGTTGATTTCGTCGAGGGTAAACATGTGTCGGTGGTTTGAAAATCAAGTGCGATGAAGTATTCTGCCTCTTGGAGGATCGAAAACCTTTCTTCAGTAGTCAGAAAGTTAGCGAAAGTCAGCTGGTTTTGTGCCCTGCTTCTGGATGAAGGATGGCTTTTTTTGAAATCACACAGGGGCCGTCCAAAGCAGTGTTTCAGTTCTTGCCAACCCAATTCTCATCCCTTATTTTTATCGGGCTGGAAGATCTATGCCCAATCCACAAAAAAGACCTTCCAAAAACGAGTCTGGAAAGGCCGAAAAACCTATAACTGAATGATTTTCGGCTTGTGACTAACGATATAGAAGAGACTTTTTGAGCTATGTGAAATTGCAAGTATCCCTAAAATCCCGACTCAATCCCCATAGGCACCTCACCGGTTTCCCCGAAATAATCGGGGCAGGCAGTGCAACAGCGGTTTCATTGTTCGTGCTTCGCACGCAATGAAAACCTAGTTGCTAGCGGTAGTTTTTATTTCGTTGTATGTCCAGCTAAACACCTTGTCCCGTCTTTTATTAATTCTGACTCGATACCATACAAAATCATGTTTACTCCTAGGGGGCTGTTCTGTTGGAAAAATAGTTTTTGAGTTTCGTCCGAATAAGTTTCTGTTACATTTTTTAATCTTGTTTTAGTCGTGTCAGCTACCGCAATGTCGATTGTCAATGAATATGATTTTTTAACTTTTGCAAAAACGCTGTCTCCAATTCCATCATATAGAAACATCTGTTTAATTAATTCTATGTTCTTGGTATCCATGTCATCAAGTTTATCCATAGCTTTTCGTAAGCTGTCAATATACAGAGAAGTCTTAGTTACCCTTGAATACAGGTCGACAACCTTGGCTGTTAATATGCTGTCTTTTGATTGTTTTAAGGTTTGGTTAAAGGATTTTTCAAAGTCTGATTTAGCGTTGGATATATCTGCGTCCATTTCTAATTTAGCTTCTTTCACATCGCTGTCCACTTTGTTTTTTACTTGTTCGCTAAAGTTGCAGCCAATTAAGGTTGTCAAAATTGTCAATATAATAAGTGTTTGTCTTGCCATTTGTCTTTTGTTAAAATTACCGCTAACGTTTAGTATATGAAAAGTAGGCGATTTCGAAGCACTAAACTTTCGGTTAAGCACAAAGTTTGATAAGAGCCAAAACCCTTGGTTTTATTACTGTTTCGCCTATTTTTTATATACATTGTTAGCCACTGGCTTTATTTTAATAGTGCCTCAAATTTATTCCACTTGTCAGCTTCTTTCAGTTTAGAAACTTCTTTTATTATTTTCATTTGAGTGTCAGTATCAGGCAAAGGAAATTGTATTTTCATCATTTCTCCTTTTTGAAGCTTACCTCCATTTGGTCTGGTTTTCAAAAAACCTAAATCCAAATTCGCAAATACTAATTGAAGATACTCTTCTAAAGTTTTTCGTTTTTTGTTCTTACGATATGAGCGTGATTATTAACCCAAGATTTTCCTTCAATTATAAAAGCGGTATTATCACCTTTATTCCATTTAGCACCGTCTTCGCCTATTAACACTAACTTTTCATCAAAAATATAATCATCTATCATTCCTGTTTTACCTGTTGCTCCGTAATATATGTAGTCGCCACTTCCTCTTTTTGATTTTTTGACAGGTTTTCTTAAATGGTCTAATACCTCACAAATAGTATCATCAGAAAGATTTGTTAGTGGATATTTAGTGAACTCTAAATATGGATTTTCCAATGATTGCATATATACTCGATAATCAAATGTAGTGTCCGAAAAGTCAAGCATTTCATTAAATTCTTTTATTTCAGCATATTCTTCAAGTGATTTAGGTATGCTTAAAGGTTGATTTAAAAAGTTATTGTAAATAAGCGTATTTAATTTGTCAGGATTTAATAGGTTCTCTTCATCGTACATTTTAGAAAATATTTTACCACTCTCGTTGAAAGGATAAGGATGGATACCTTCGTATTTTGTTTGAGAAGAATGTTCGTAGCCAAGAAATAGCTTCATTTTATCTTTATCTCCTGCATTACCAATAACTACTTTGTTATTAAAGTTTAAAAGGAAAATGCGAATTTTTTCTACTTCGTGTTTCCATATTTTACCATCTTTTGTTTTCTCTAAAAAATCATCAAAATCATCAAAAATCGTATTCAATTCTAAATATTTTGATATGATATTTTTTTGTCCATTAAATGAAAAATCCAATTGCTTTTTTCTGAAATCGTCAATAAGCACATTGACTTTATCTAATTCAACTTTTTCTCTTTTCTTTATAAATAAGGCAATAGTAGGTTGACCTGCGTATGTAAAAGCTTTAGTCCCAAATTCACATAATCCATAGATTTGGAAATTCTCTAAAAGCATTTTTCTTGCTTTTTGATGTATTCCTCTATTAAGTAAAATAGTACTTGGTAGAATAATACCTGCAAAACCATTTTCTTTTAATAGTTGGGATGTTCTTTCTAAAAAAAGAGCTTCTATATCATCACTTTTGTCTGTGATTTGGTCAAACAAATCAAAAGTGTCTTTCCCATTCTCTAAAACCATTCTAAAACTTTCAACAGAAAAAGGTGGATTAGCTACTATTGTATCAAAAACAGGGTTTTGCTTTTCTCCTGTGCCATTATTTAGTTTACCGTAATATATTGACGAGTTAAATGGTGCTAAACCGTCTCCATATATAATCTTTGCTTCACCGTCACCATTTAAGAAACAAGCAACTTTTGTTGTTTTTGCAAGACGATAATCTTTTTCAATACCGTAAACAAATTCTTTTGCCCATTTATAAGCTCTCTTCCAAGCGTAAAAATTATCCTTTTGTGTTTTAGTTTTAAAGTCTTTTTCTTCTTTTAGTTGAAGTATTTTGTCAATTCTATCCATTGCGTCATTAAGGAAATGTCCGCTACCACAAGCGTAGTCAATAACATAAGGCATAAAATTATTATCCTTTGAGTTTATTTTTTCTTCTATAATTGTTTCAAAAGGAATTGAATTACAAATGAAAGTTGTGATTGGTGTTGGTGTAAAAAATTGACCTGATTCTTGCTTTATACCAATATTTAATAGTCTCTCAAAAAAGTCTCCAAGGAATTTTTGTTTGTGTTCGTATTTGATTTTAAAAGGTTCTAACAACTTGACAACCTCCTTTACAATTTCCGCATTTTCAAAAAATGTACGTTCATTAATTACCTCTTTAAACGCAAATTCATTGTTTTTATATAAACGTAGTTGCTTGAACATATCTTTAATTGCTTTCGTTTTCTCATTTATTTGTGAAACAATTTTTAATAGTTCATTGTCAAAGTCATCTTCAGATACATCAGCAACGTCTAATTCCATATAATCACGCATACCTTTTTTATGTAAATCGCTTAATCGGTAGATTACATCAACTGGGTTTTCGTTATATTTCCATTGAAACTCCATTTCATAGTTTTCATCCACAGCGTTGTCTTCATCCACTATTTTACATAGAAACAGGTTGAATATTTTATTGTAAGCATTGGACTTATCAGAAATGGTATGTCTTCTTAAAATTTCAGCAAAACGATTAAAAATAGAGCCTTCATCATTACTCTCTGGTGTAAGGTAAGAGTGGTCAATTGGTTTTAAATCGCTATTAACAATACCTAAAAAACTAATGTCATAAGCTGGAATTGAAGGCTCAAAAATCCCTTTTGTATAAAATACATTATCCCATATTTCGTGTATTTCGATTTGGTTTTGTGCTTTTTTAAAGTCGGAAGTATGTATAATATTTGATAAATAGTCAAATTCATCTGTCGAATTTATATGTGATGTGTATAAACACAAGTATTTTGCATTTTGGTCTTGCAAATAGTAATTAAGAATTTGTTCTTTGTTGGTGTTGTTTTCTAATGTTATTTTTAAAGCCTTATTATATTCTTTTCCCCAAGTTTTACATTCTATCATTAAATAAGCTTTCCCTTTTGAGTCAGTTACGAAAACGTCCAAATTTCCGCCAACTCTCCATTTTTTCTCTAATTCAATATTTTTTGCAGGGTAGCCTTTTCTTAAAAGTCTAATTACACATTCAAGTACTACAAGGTTTTCGGCTTGACTAAAGTTACAAGTTGTTCGTCTGTGAACTTTTATATCATTGCCATAGTCAATGTTCCACTTACTTATATTATCTCCTTTTAGGTCAATTCCAACTTTATACTTTTCAATCTCTAAAGTCCAATGCTCGGATTTTCCGTTTGTCAAGTTAAATCCTAACTTGGTTATAAATGCTTCTATTTCTTTCTTTTTCATTTAGTCTGTATGTTGTTTTTTCAGCTTGTGGCTAACGTCTCGGCTATGGTTAGTACGGGAATTAAAAGTGATCAATTTCCGATTAAGCTCTTAGCCAAAACTTTTTATTTTGTTTTATCTTTTTTATTCTTAAAGCCAAATCAAAAAGATTTGGCGGACATTTTAAATATACGCAGACCTTAGCCCAAAGCCTAAGACCCGTATTAATTATAGCCATTGTTGTAAAACGTTTTTCCTCACTTAAACTGGTTGCTGTCCGATATCCAATCGTATTCGGTTGTGAAAGCTTTATCGTGTTCATCAGAATATGAGGCAATTATTTTCATATCCTTGAGGATTTTATCTGCATTCTCTTTTAAATATTTGTCAGCGTCAATATGCGTTCCAGTTACCATTTGTGTAAGTCGGAAACTAAACTCAAATTTGTCGTCAGGCTTTATAGGTTGTATTTTTCCAATTTCGGCACCTTTTATTTCAGTTCGGTTCGGTTTGTTTTTAAAGTCTACTTTGTAATTGTAGGCTGTAACGGAAGAATTATTTCTTATTTCCAAATCATATACCCAAGTTAATTCCCAATATTGCTCGACTTTATCAATCCCCACCCTTATTACTCTTGGATTGTTTGGTGTATAGCCTAAAGGTCCACGCATAGTAAAATCATTTTTGCGATGAAATACTATTTTAGGTCTTGATTTTCTATCTGTTAGTTTAGTTATTAGACTTACTATTAGAAATACAGAAGAACCAATAATCACTATTAAAGGTTCTTCTTCTTTCGTTCTAATAAACCAGATTATTGCTAAAATTAGTATTACAATTTCCGCAATAATGGTTATTATGCTTTTAAGTATATTCATTCAGTTCTTAAGTTTTGAATTTATTTTTCCAAAACAAATGTAATTGAATACATATAACTGCTTTCCGAATTAGTTACTACTGGAACAACTTGTTTGACCTCGTAACCATCTTCCAAATATTCATTTATTTTCGGATATTCCTTTTCTGTAAATTTATCGTCTTTGTCAATGATGTTTGTGTGTGTAGTTACGGTAATGATTTTTTGCATCTTTTTAATGTTTGGTTAGTGTTTCTCTTAAATGTTTTACAACTTGTTTATTGCTTTACCTTTTGTATGACAACTTGTCCAAATTGGTCAAGTAAGTGCACCTTTGTTATGTTTATTTTTCCCGCTCCATCACCATCACCACCCGATTTGGCACATACAGACTGACCATCTGGTCTTTGTCGGTTTTGTATGCTACGGACTTGTCCAGCCTGGCGAAGCCGCCGTAGATTTTTTCATCGGAATCCAGAAAAATCCGATAGGTTCCGGACTTGGGCATCCGAATCGGAAATCCGAAAAAAGACTCGGTGGGATGAAAAGAAAAGACAAAAATTAAGTTTCCACGCTCGTAAGCCAGAATTTTTTTATCCGGATCCAGGTAGAGTTGCTGCGCTGGTGCAGCGGCTAGGAGTTGATGATCTTTGGCGAGTTGGATCATGACCTTGTCCCATAGGTCGAGTTGCTGATAGCGTAGGAGCGGATCATCTACCAAGGACCATTGGCGGCGGGCATGTTTGTAGCTCCATTCGTTGCCGAGACGAGGGAAATCCACCCACTCGGGATGACCAAATTCATTTCCGATGAAGGTGAGATAGCCCTCTCCGCCCAATGAAAGTGTGATCATTCGGATCATCTTGTGAAGGGCAACTCCGCGGTCCACGACAAGGTTTTGCTCCAACACGGTCATGGAATAGTACATTTCCTTGTCCATCAGCCAAAACGCGATGCTTTTGTCGCCCACCAATGCCTGATCGTGGCTTTCCGCGTAGGCGATGGATTTTTCTTTTCTCGGTCGGTTGGTCAGTTCGTGCCAAAGCTCAAATAGATCCCATTCCTCGTCTTGCTTGTGTTTGAGGGTTTTGATCCAGAAGTCAGGAATCCCCATCGCAAGACGATAGTCAAAGCCGATTCCCCCATCTTTTACTTTTCGGCAAAGGCCCGGCATCCCACTGACTTCCTCCGCGATGGAGATTGCTTCGCCGTTAAACTGATGGATCAAGGTGTTTGCCAGCTGAAAATACAGCAAGGCATCGTCATCGACCCCTTCGTCAAAGTACTTGTCCGCCGAGCCAAAGTCCGTGTGGCCGTGGTGGTGGTAGAGCATAGACGTCGCCCCGTCAAAGCGGAACCCGTCGAAATGAAACTCTTCCATCCAGTAGCGGATATTCGACAGCAGAA
This sequence comes from Algoriphagus jejuensis, assembly GCF_039523455.1. Taxonomy (NCBI): domain Bacteria; kingdom Pseudomonadati; phylum Bacteroidota; class Cytophagia; order Cytophagales; family Cyclobacteriaceae; genus Algoriphagus; species Algoriphagus jejuensis. Next base: position 18,367 of record NZ_BAAAFI010000009.1, read on the forward strand.
ACTGCTGCACTTCCCACTTCCCGTAATCAAAAAGTTTTGAATCCCAGCCTTCATGATAGCCCCGGTCTCCAGGATGAAAGTATTGATGCTCACTTCCGTCAAATTCATTGAGACCCTCGTTGACATTTTTCACCGCATGGGAATGGACAATATCCATGATCACGGCGATCCCCATGCCGTGGGCAGCATTGACGAGCGACTTGAGCTCCTCTGGAGTTCCAAATCGGGAAGTTGGCGCAAAATAGTTGGAGACGTGATAGCCGAAGGAACCGTAATACGGATGCTCCATCACGGCCATGAGCTGAATGGCATTATACCCGCCAGCCTTGATGCGGGGGAGGATCAATTCCTCAAATTCCCGGTAGGTTCCTACTTTCTCGTCTTCCAAAGCCATCCCTACATGCGCTTCATATATCAGCGGCATTGCGGCAGCTTCATGAAGTAAAAATGCATGGTCCGACCAGGAGAATGGTGCAGATTCAAACCAGAGTTGGCCAGCGAAATCGTGGGTCACCTCGTCTTGGATCACCCTGCGGATGTAGGCAGGTATGCGGTCTAGCGAGGTGTCATTTGCGCCAATTACACGGACTTTGATCTTGCTCTCGTGGACAAAGGTGTGCTTGTAATCCTCAAAAGGCAAGAATATTTCCCAGTCGCCTCGGTGATTTCGACGCATCGGGTGGGATTCGCGATCCCACCAGTTGAAGTCGCCCATGAGAAAGAGTTGCTTGGCGGCAGGTGCCCATTCACGGTATACCCAGCCATTTCTCATCTTTTCGAAGTGGACTCCATAGTATTCATGCATCCGGGCAAACTCCAGGATGCTTCCGGAAAAATCGATGATCGCGCGAAGAGCGGACTGAAAACGATCGAACCGCTTTTGAACGGTCGGTGCGTACGATTCCAACCAAGGTTCGTCGGTGATAAGAGAAAGGGGTTTTTGGCTCACAAAAAGTAGGTTTTGGATTTGATGAAATTAGGAAAAAATGGGTGTTCGGCAAGTTACATCAGGAAAGGTTCCATAAAAACTAGAAGGATCGCTCGGAGGCTGAGTTTATAGTGGGCCGGTAACCGAGCTTGCCGAGGTTCGGTGGTTGAGCTGGTCGAAATTCGGTGGCTGAGCTCGTCGAGGTTGGTGGCTGAGCTTGTCGAGGTTCGGTGGCTGAGCTTGTCGAAGGCCGGTGGCTGAGCTTGTCGAAGCCAGATTTACGGTATTTCTTCTCTTTTGACTTAGCTTGTCGAAGGTCGGTGGGTGAGCTTGTCGAACCCTATTTTTTACTTTTACTCAATTGAACCAAAAGCTCGAAATCTCCTTTTATCAACGCTTCCTTTTTGGCTCTTGACAAACCTTGAATTTGTTTCTCCCTTCCAAAAGCTTCGTCGATCCGGCTGAATTTTTCAAAGTAGACCAACTGAACTGGAAGATGCTTTCGGGTAAAGATTGCTCCTTCGCCAGCCTCATGTTGGATCAGTCTTTGGTCTAGATTAATGGTGCTTCCAGTGTAATACAGTCCGTTGTTGCATTTTAGAATATACATGAATGCTTCCACAGGCTAAAAAATATACTTAACTGGCTTCGACGAGCTCAGCCAACGGTGCTGTGTGTAAGCCTATCGAACCTCGATATGGCTTAAGTATTCGTAAAGTTATGGCTTCGACAAGCTCACCAACCGTGGTTCGACAAGCTCACCAACCGTGGTTCGACAAGCTCACCAACCGTGGTTCGACAAGCTCACCAACCGTGGTTCGACAAGCTCACCAACCGTGGTTCGACAAGCTCACCAACCATGGTTCGGCAAGCTTGTCGAGACTAGTGCTTCTCGTACACCATCTCCGGCTCCAACACTTCCACATTGCCAGAATCGTTGATTTGATCCAGGTGAACCACTTTCAGTTCGTGGATGAGCATCGGGTCGTATTTTGCGGCAACACGAATGTAATTTTCGGTGAAGCCGTGCATCTTCCCATCTTCCACGTCGTCTTCAAACAATACCGTGAAGGTTTCTCCAAGATTTTCCTCGTAGAATTTTCTTCTTTTTTTCTCCGAAAGAATCCGCAGCATCTTCGAACGCTCGTTTCTTTTCTTTAATGGAACGACGCCGTCCATCTCTACTGCACGGGTATTTGCCCGCTCGGAGTAAGTGAAGACGTGGAGGTAGGAGATGTCCAGGTCGTTTAGGAAGTTGTAAGTTTCCAGGAAAAGCTCGTCCGTTTCACCCGGAAAGCCGACGATCACATCGACACCAATGCAGGCTTTGGGCATCAGCGTCTTGATTTTGGTGACTCGATCTACGTACAACTCCCGCAGGTAGCGTCGACCCATCTTTCTTAATATAGTATTAGAGCCAGATTGGAGTGGGATATGAAAGTGGGGGACAAAGCGCTTAGATCTCGACACAAACTCGATGATCTCATTGGTCAAAAGGTTGGGCTCGATCGAGGAAATGCGGAATCGATTAATGCCTTCTATTTCGTCCAGCGCATACACCAAGTCGGCAAAGCGTTCTTCCCGCTTTCCCTCAACGATTCCAAAGTCGCCGATGTTGACACCGGTCAGCACGATCTCTTTTACATTGGTTGCAGCGATTTCTCTTGCCGACTCTAGGACTGATTCGATGGTATTGCTTCTGCTTTTGCCTCTTGCTAGCGGAATCGTGCAAAACGCGCAGCCGTAGTTACACCCGTCCTGAACTTTGAGAAAAGTTCGTGTCCGGTCGTTTATAGAATACGCGTTGTTGAAGGATTTGGCTTCGGTGATTTCTGAAGCGAGGATTTTGGTGTCCTGTACTTTTGCAAAGTCATCAAGCAGTTCGATCAGGCGGAATTTTTCCGCAGCGCCGAGCACCGCATCAACTCCTACTATTTCGGAGATTTCGGTTGGCTTGAGTTGCGCGTAGCAGCCGATGATCGCCACATAGGAGTCCGGAGATATTTTCTTTGCCTCTTTGACGATCTTCTTACACTTCTTGTCGGCATTCTCTGTTACCGAGCACGTGTTGATGATGAAGATGTCAGGGTTCTCCTGAAAATCGACTTTGAGATAGCCTTTTTCCTCAAATTGTCTACCGATGGTAGACGTTTCTGAGAAGTTTAGCTTACAACCTAGGGTATAAAAGGCAACTTTTTTCATGTCACTGACATTGGGTTTTTATTGGCCACATGGGATCTCGCATGGTCATAATCATACTTCTTTGTGACTTCTGGGTCTTGCTCGATTTCACAATTTTCCTCCGGACAATGAATTTGCAAAGGTAGGGATTCCCCTTCTTTTTTCAATTTTCCAATTTTGCGGACCAAAACGCACTTTTTTTGGGTGATTGGGTCTTCCGACGTCAGGTTTTATTGAAAAAAGTGAAAATTTTTCAAGAAATGACTCCAAAATAGGGGTTATGTCTTTTTCGCATGCATATTTTTCTATTTTTGTGGGTGTAATATTAAACCTCTTATTGTAGAAATGGCAACACTTAGACAACAAGCCCTGGGAATGGTACAGGCGAGGCCGAGGGTAACTGTAACCCCTCCGTCTTCAAAAATTTCGGAATATTTTGGTACCAATGTCTTCGGCATGGCTGAAATGAAGGTTTCTTTGGCACCGTCTGCCTACAAGAAGGTGATGGAAGCGGTCGACAAAGGAACCAAAATCGACACTACAACAGCTGAAGAAGTGGCTACTGCCGTCAAGACCTGGGCCCTCACTAAGGGAGTCACGCATTTTACGCACTGGTTTCAACCCTTGACCGGTTCTACCGCAGAGAAGCATGATTCGTTTTTTGACATGTATGCAGGAGTCGAAAAATTCAAGGCGTCTGCACTGGTACAGCAGGAGCCGGATGCATCTTCATTTCCAAATGGCGGTATCCGTTCCACCTTTGAAGCTCGTGGGTATACGGCTTGGGATCCTTCCTCTCCTATCTTTATCCTGGATAAAACCCTTTGTATCCCAACCATTTTTGTATCCTATACGGGAGAGGCGCTTGATTACAAGACTCCTTTGCTGAAGTCTATGGAAGCGATCAACGATGCGGCGGTAGAAGTTTGCCAACTTTTTGACCGAAATGTCAGAAAAGTAACTCCTTCCCTCGGTGTGGAGCAGGAGTTTTTCGTCGTGGACAAAGCCTTGTTTGCTGCCCGTCCTGACTTGGTGATGGCTGGAAGATCTGTGTTCGGCCACAGCCCTGCCCGCGGTCAGCAGCTGGAAGATCACTATTTTGGATCCATCCCTACACGCGTGAAAGACTTCATGGTAGATTTTGAGATCGAAGCCCACAAACTGGGAATTCCTCTTTCTACCCGTCACAATGAAGTGGCTCCGGGGCAGTTTGAAGTTGCTCCTATCTATGAAGAAATCAACAAGGCTATCGATCACAACCAGCTTTTGATGGATGTGATGGATAAAGTGGCCGAAAGACACTCCCTGAAGGTATTGTTCCACGAGAAGCCGTTTGCAGGAGTTAATGGTTCTGGAAAGCACAATAACTGGTCTTTGATCACCGATACTGGTGTCAATTTATTCCAGCCAAGCAACTCTGCGCGTGAAAATCTCCAATTCCTGACTTTCTTGGTGGCTACAGTCAAAGCGGTATACGACCACTCAGACTTGTTGAGAGCGAGCATTGCCTCTGCAAGCAACGATTTTAGACTGGGTGCCAACGAAGCTCCTCCTGCGATCATGTCTGTTTTCTTGGGTGGTACACTTACTGATGTTTTGGATGAGCTGGAGAAAAACGGCAACATCAAGATTGAGAAAGGGGACAACATGTACATGAAATTGGGAATCTCCAAGATCCCTGAAATCATCCTGGACAACACCGACCGTAACAGAACTTCCCCATTTGCATTCACCGGAAACAAATTTGAATTCCGCGCGGTGGGATCCTCTGCCAACTGCGGCCTTCCGATGACCACGCTCAACGTCATCGTAGCCGAGGTATTGAAAGGAATGATCAAGGACATCGAGAAGGAAATGAGTGCTGGCAAAGAGAAAAAGATTGCCATCGTCAACGTCTTGAGAAAATACATCAAGGATTCCAAAAAAGTAAGGTTCGAAGGCGACGGCTACTCCGAAGAGTGGGCTAAGGAAGCTGAGAAAAGAGGCCTTTCCAACCTGAAGTCAACTCCAGAGGCACTGGATGTGTACCTGACAAAGGCTACTAAGGAGCTTTACGAGCGCCACAATGTCCTCAATCAAATTGAAATCCATGCCCGCCATGAGATCCAGCTGGAAGAATACATCAAGAAAGTACAGATCGAAAGCCGCGTGATGGGTGACTTGGCGCTGAACCATATCATCCCTACTGCGATCCTCTATCAAAACAAAGTCATTCAAAATGCCAATGGGCTAAAAGGGCTTGGTCTGGACCACTCTGCGGCGGTTGATACCATCAAAGAAGTCTCGACTCACATGGAGTCTTTGAAGTCTAATATCACCGCGATGGTAGAGGCTCGCAAGAAAATCAACAAAGAGGATGACATCATTAAGCGTGCTAAAGCCTACCAGGCGGAAGTGAAGGCAGCTTACTTTGACAAAATCCGTTATGCAGTAGACAAGCTTGAGCTATTAGTCGATGACGAAAGCTGGCCACTTGTGAAGTACAGAGAACTGCTTTTTATCCGCTAGTGCTCTGCGATTAAACTATTCAAAAAGACTATCCCAAAAAGGTGGTCTTTTTTTTTGTCCATTTCCCTCCTTGGCTTTCGCGCAGAAAATGTACGGGTAGCGTGCTACTGGATGGAGAGCCCTTTCGATCGCCTCAGTAACATCAAAGGAATCCATGTTTTTTTAGCTGGTTTTGAGTGTTCAAAAAAAGTAGCGCCAAACTGCTGAATCAAAAGTGATTTGTAATTTTTTACCGCTTTTGACGGAGACGTGTATTCGTTTGCCGAATTCAGCGAATGGTCCCGCTCAATAAGACCGCGGAAAATGGTGGTGTAAAGCCTTGATTTCGGGACTTCCCTGTGTCTAACTTTTTATTGGTGAGATTGTAGCACTTTATATACAATCTGACACAAGTAGTATCAGGATTGAGTAGCTACCTGGTATTATTACCTAGTCACCGGAAAGAATACTTGGGAATGTTCCACTGGATTTGGCAAAATTCAGCCATTGAACGCTAATAATCCGTTGGGCAAAACCATGCAATGTCAGGCTTCTTCAAATTCTTAACCAGCACTAAAAATGGAAATCCTAATGATTTTGTTGACAGCAATAGCAATGGTATGGCCGGCGAAGGAACCAATACTAGCAGTTGGGAACACCTCCAAACTGGTTACCGCTAAGCGGGATGTATGCTTAATTCATGTGACCCCAGCTGTCAAGAATGACAGGTTTGTTGATGCTCACAGGGCTTAAGCAGTGAAAAAGCCTGCGAATGTGTTGGGGAGGTTTGATGAAAATGACTCGAAAGAACGCAACACTATTTTTGAAAGATGCAACACTGAGCGGCAAGAGTGGATTTAATTCAGAGAGCATCTTTGAAAGGTATTTGAAAAAGAAATAGGCAAAGACCCGATCCAATATGAAGGATTGTCTAGCCCAAGCATGAAGAAAAAAAGCAGATGGGTTGTTTGTTGATTTTTTAGCCTGTGCCGTTTTGGGGCGCAGGCTTTTTTGTATGCTTTTCGATCTTGAAAAAGAAGACCCGGTCACGGATCCAAAAATCATTTGGTAAAAGTAGAATATGGGTGAACCGAGATAATTTCCCCGGGATTTTCTGTTTCAAAGCCTTTCTGGCTTAAACTTTGGGTTTGAAAATATTGGCTTAAATTTGCCAAGCTTCACTCATCCCGTCGTCCTCGGAATCATGCGAAATCTCTTATTCTTTATTTCCCTACTTTTTATCAGTCAGTTTTCATCTGCGCAAGCGCTGCCCGACAACTACGTCAAAGCCAAAAATTCCTTGGATGCCAAGGACTATTGGACGGCCATCAATGGTTTTAAGCCGCTGACTGACGCAGACAAATACGGAAATCTTGCCAACTACGCAGCCTTCCACCTTGCCGAGGCTGCACTTGGCGCCAATCAGCCTGCCGAGGCAATCGCTGCGCTGCAACCGATCTATGGCAAAAACTGGAACAAGGCTGACGAGGCTAAGTATCTTCTTGCGCTGGCCTATTTTCAAAACAGTCAAAATTCGGAAGCGCTTAGAACCATCAAAAGCATCAAGAATGAGTCGATTCAAAGTCAGGCTTACAAGGCGACTTACGAGTATATGAGCAAGGCTACAGCGAGTTATCTTGTGGCGTACTTGGATGAATTTAAGGCCAACGAAGGATATACGGCGGCTTTGGCTTACGTCTTGCAAAAGCAGAGCATCATGTCATCCAGCGAAATTGCTGCGTTGAAGCAGGTCAAAGCCAGCAATTCTGGCAATCCTAGCAACAATAAAATCAAAGATGATGTGCTGGATCTGGTGGTGGTTTTGCCGTTTACACGTGCTGGCTCCAGCGTGGCGGACATCAATCCCGCCGACTTTATGTTTGAATTGTATCAGGGAATTGAGTTTGGCGTCGAACAGCTGAAAGCGGAAGGGAGAAAGGTCAATTTGGTAACCTTTGATTCCAAGCGCGATATGACCCATCTCGCCAACCTGCTGAATGATCCGTCGGTGAGGAATGCAGACGTCATCATCGGGCCTATCTACCCTGAAGAGATCGAACTCGTCAGTGCTTTTGCCGAAAAGGAAGAAATACCTTTCATCCATCCACTGTCTAACTTGGCTGAACGGTTTGAGCAGAGCGAGTTCAGCTATTTGTTTAGACCGTCGGTGATCTCACTTTCCGCGGGGATTATCTCCACCCTGAAATCTCAAAAATGGGGTAGGCGAGTAGCAATAGGTTACAGCGGCAGTTCCAGAGATGAAAAGTTGGGTCTTTTGCTTGAGGATGAGCTACGAAAGGCGGGGTTTCAAGTCTCCAAAATTCAAAAAATCGATCCTAGAAACGCCTCATCTTTTCTTCAAGGCCTTGGCGTAAGCGCTGGGGAAACAGCATCGATTGATCAGATTATTTTGTTGGCGGATGATCCGGCGATCGGTCAGTCGGTCTTTTCACTTATGGAAAGCATTACCGCCTCGGTGCCGGTATTGGTGATGGATTCCTGGCTGGGATTCAATTTTGCCAATTATGAAATGATGGAAGTGCCGAACTTCTATTTTATCTCTAATAATACGCCCCAGTTTGATACCGAAGCGATGAATAGCTTCCGTGAGCAGTATTACCAGCGCTACCTGATTTACCCGATGGTCAATACAATTTTGGGTTCGGAACTTGTCTATTGGCTGGGATCAAATGCCAACCCAGTCTATGAGTTTGACTTGAGAAGAGGCTTCAATCAACGCGCATTTCAGCCGGGAAGACTGACCTGGGGATTTAATTTTAAAGACGCGAACAACAATAGCTATACGCCGGTATTCAAATTCGAGGCTGGTGAGCTGATTCCTTTACAATAAACATGCAGATTTCTGAAAGCAAGCGGCTATTTGCCCATGCCAAAAATTTCATTCCCGGTGGGGTGAATTCTCCTGTTCGTGCCTTTCGGGCGGTCGGTGGTGAGCCTATTTTCATCAAAAAGGCTGACGGTGCTTTTCTCCACGACGAAGACGGTAACGCTTACATAGAATTGATCAACAGTTGGGGTCCGATGATTTTAGGACATAATCACCCAATAATTAAGGAGGCCGTGATCCAAGCGATGGAAGACGGCACTTCCTTTGGGGCTCCCACTGCTAGGGAAGTCGAGATTGCCGAGCTGATCGTCAGCATGGTGCCTTCGGTGGAAAAAGTCCGTATGGTCAATTCCGGTACTGAAGCGACCATGTCTGCCATCCGTGTCGCCCGCGGTTACACCGGTCGGGACAAATTCATCAAGATGGAAGGCCACTACCATGGACACGGTGATTCATTCCTGATTGCAGCCGGATCGGGAGCAATTACGATGGGTCATCCTGATTCACCGGGAGTGACTGAGGGCACAGCCAAAGACACACTTTTGGCTCCATACAACGATCTACAAGCCATAGAAAATCTGGTAGTCGCAAATGAAGGAGAAATAGCAGCCTTGATTCTGGAGCCCGTTCCGGGAAATATGGGCTTGTGCCTTCCCAGTCCCGGTTATTTGCAGGGTTTGAGAGATATCTGCACCCGAGAGGGAATTGTGTTGATTTTTGACGAAGTGATGACTGGATTTCGTCTCGCAAGAGGAGGTGCTCAGGAGCTTTTTGGAGTAATTCCTGATATGACCACGCTAGGCAAAATCATCGGTGGAGGTATGCCTGTGGGAGCTTATGGCGGAAAAAAAGAAATCATGGAATTTGTGTCTCCGGCTGGGCCGGTATATCAGGCGGGGACACTCTCCGGAAACCCAATCGCAATGGCCGCAGGTTTGACCATGCTGAAGTATCTCAACACGCATCCCGAAGTTTATACCAGACTTGAGGAAATCGGGATTCAAATCGCCAGTGGGATTGCGTCGATCAACGAAAAGTTGGGCCTTGACTTCACCATCAATCAGGTTGGAAGTATGTATTCTCTGTTTTTCACAGACGAGGATGTGATCGATTTTGAATCGGCAAAGACGTCGGATACTTCCTTGTTTGGTAAATACTTTCAAGCCATGCTGCGTCGCGGCGTTTACTTGGCTCCTTCTCAGTACGAGACCTTGTTCCTTTCTACAGCTTTGACCGATGAGCTCATCGGAAGAATCCTCCAAGCGCACGAGGAAAGCATGAAGGAGATTCTAATTTAATCGAAAAGGCTGGCAGCAATGTCAGCCTTTCGTTTTTTACGGATTCGGCTTTTCCGGCAAAGTTTTACGCCGACTGTCGGTCACCTTCGTGCTAAATCTCCTATCTTCTCTTTTTATTCCCTTGACCACCAATCCCTTTTACCAATGAGAAAACCATTAGCAGTTGGGTTGCTTACCTATTGTGTCATAAGTTTCTCGGGTTTTGCCCAAAAGATCGATGCCGAGTATGACAGTAAAATCAAGGAGTACACTACGGATTCGAGGTTTCTGCCTGCATCGCTACTCCAAGTGGCAGATCATCCGAGTATTCCTTCGCCCTTGAAGCATTTTGGGGAGGTGATCGGAGCTCCCGGGGTGATGCACAATACGACGGAGATCTATGGATACTATCAGCTGTTGGCTGAAAAATCTCCTATGATCCAAATCAAGCAAGTCGAAACATCCGAGGAGGGGCGACCCATCTACATGGTAATCATCTGCAATGATGACAGCATGGAAAAGCTGGATACCTACAAAGGCTACCTCAGCCAACTTGCCGATCCCCGGACCACCAACCCCGAGGAAGCCGAGGCGATCTTGCAGTCTGCCAAGCCTGTTTACTACCTGAACGGAGGGATGCATTCTACCGAGATGGGTTCACCGGAGATGTTGATGGAATTGGCTTATCGACTGGTGACCAGTGAGGATAAAACCATCAAGCAAATCCGGGAAAACGTCATCGTGCTGATCAACCCGGTATCCGAACCGGACGGACGGGACAAGCTCGTGGACTGGTACTATCGCTACACCAAAGCCAGAACGGAGTGGGAAGACGGTTTTCCGCGCTCGGCTCCCTATTGGGGGAAATATGTGTTTCATGACAACAATCGGGATGGTTTGCAGGTGTCGCAGGCGATTACCAAGGGGATTTTTTCCATCTTCTTCGACTGGCATCCCACTGTCATGTTGGATCTGCACGAGTCAGTTCCTCTGCTCTACATTTCCACCGGAACCGGGCCCTACAATGAGCAAGTTGACCCGGTGACCATCGGAGAGTGGCAGGTCATGGCCAACCATGACATCACGACCTTGGCGGCCCAAGGAATGCCTGGAGCATTTACTTGGGCTTTCTATGACGGCTGGTGGCCAGGCTATGGAATCTGGGTGGCAAACAACCACAATTCCAATGGACGCTTCTATGAAACCTTCGGCAATGCCGGTGCCAATACCTACATGCGCGATCTGTCCACTCAGAAATATGCAGGTGATCCGGCAACGACCCGGGAGTGGTACCGGCCCGATCCCCCGACGGAGCGCGTTTATTGGTCCGCTCGAAACAATGTAAACTACATGCAAGCGGGGGTGATTGCATCCCTTACCTATGCTGCGCAAAACGGAGAACAGCTCCTGAGGAATTTCTATCAAAAAGGCGCGAACTCCATCCGCAAAGGAAAGGAAGATAGTCCCAAAGCTTTTGTCATCCCAGCGAAGCAAAATGATCCGGCGATGGCCGCATACCTGGTCAATCAACTGCGTGCTCAGAAGATCGAAGTCCATCAGGCGGATTCGGGAGAATATGTGGTCTTGCTGGATCAACCGTACCGCAACTTGGCCGTATCGCTCCTGACAGAGCAGAAGTATCCCAAAGAAGCTAAGTTCCCGCCCTACGATGACATCGCCTGGACCTTAGGCTATTTGTATGGAGTCGATGTGCAGCAAAAAGACAGCATCGGATATGAACTGGCTTCTTTGAAAAAGATCGAAACGGAGGTGGCCTACAAGGGTGAAGTGACCGGTCAGGGCAATTCGTTTTTCATCAACTATGCTGCTCAAAACACCGTTCTTCCCGCCCTGTTTTGGATCAAAGAGCAGGATAAAAACGCGGAAATCCGAGTCTTGAAGTCTGAATTTGCAGTAGGCCAGGACACCTTGGATGCCGGTTCCATGGTGATCAGGGGGCTTTCGGCTTCCAAGGCGAAAGAGCTGGCGGAAAAGTTTGGTTTGGATCTACTCCGTGGTTCCGAGTCTCCCGAAAGTGATCAAACTCATCTGGTACAGCTTCCGAAGATTGCCATCTACCACACCTGGTTCAATACGCAAGACGAGGGATGGTCGCGCTATACCTTTGAGCAAAGGGGGATTCCGTATACCTCTATCGACAAGGATGATCTGAAAGCAGGGAGTTTGAAGTCGAAGTTTGATGTGATTTTGGTGCCTAGGGCAAGGGGAGATGCAGCGGATTTTATCCATGGGATTGACTCCAGATTTGGGCCGATGCCATACACCAAGACCGATCAGTTTCCTTCCCACGGCCTTCCCGATTCGAGTCCTGACATGACCGGTGGCCCGGGCTTTTTGGGAATAGAAAATCTGAAGCAGTTTGTGGAAGCTGGGGGAGTAGTGATCACGCTGGACAACTCCACGGTGATGGTCGCGGAGACAGGGATCACCCGGGATCTTGAGTCGTATACGGCATCGGGCCTTTTCCATCCCGGATCAGTGGTGACTGTGAAGTCTAAAAAGTCCGATTCCCCGGTCTTGTATGGCTTTCCTGAGACTTTCTCCATCTTCAGAGGCAACGGGCCGCTTTATCAAGTTGACCTGGCGAAAAGAGACATGATGCTCCTCCAGTACGGCACTAAGCCACTGAAAGATGAGGAGCCCTATACCGGGAAGATCATGGGGATGGCAAGTCTGGAGCCCCAAAAGGACGAGAAGGCCGAAACCGGAAAAGAACCTCCCTATGTCCGCTCGGGCATGGTGAGAAATGAGCAGACGATCATCGGTCAGGGAAGTATCTTCAATGTTCCAGTCGGTAAGGGGCGGATCATCGCTTTCACCTTTGATCCCCTGCACCGATTCCTCAATCACCACGATGCCCCTTTGGTCTGGAATACCCTGATCAATTGGAACAACTTGGGAGATTAGGGGTAAAAAGGGTAGTTTTGCGCCTGATTTAGTCGAGTTATTTTAAATACATAAACAAAATGTCAATCAAGGTATATGGTATCAAAAGTTGCGATACCATGAAGAAAACCTTCAATTTCCTGGAGGAAAAAGGAGTTTACTACGAATTCATCGATTACAAAAAAGTAGCTGTGAGCCCTGAGCTGCTGAAGGGTTTTTTGGAGAAAAGCTCCATCGAGACCCTGGTCAACAAAAAAGGGACGACCTATCGCAAGATGGATGATGCGCAAAAACTCGCACTGGAAAAGAGGGAAACAGCAATTCCGATCCTGATCGAAAATACCAGCATGATCAAGCGTCCCCTGATCACCTATCCGGATGGGAGTTTGACCTTGGGGTTTGATCCCGAGAAGATCAGCGAGAAGCTATAGTTGAGAAATCTGACTTCAAAAAGTCGGATTTCTCATTAATAGACAATCGTATCCGTAGCCAATTTAGGAAGTGTATAATTTCCGGATTCTACCAAAAACGGCAAACTCAGCTTTCCAGCATTTGAGATTTCTCCCGCAGCCGGAGTCTCGTAGACAAAGACTTTTTCAAAGGATTTGCTTGAAGTCAGGTCTTGAATTTGCGACAAGTTTACTCCGGTATTGTTCAGATAGAGCAATTTCAAATGGGGAAGGAGCGCTAATTTTTCCAGAGATTTTCCGGTAATGGCCGTGTTGTTTAGCTTGAGAACGGTCAGGTTTGGCATACCGCCCAAGCTATCCAAAATCGAGTCACTGACCTTCGTGCCGCTGAGATCCAGATAGGCCAATCGATTTTTTGCGCCAGCAAGCATAGTCCAATCACTGTCCTGAAAACCCGGAAAATTGATGCAGGATACCTTCAGCAATCCGGAACCTGATTCCACTCCTTCGGCAAAGAATCCAGATAATTTCAGAGCGGCCAACGAATCAGCCGCCATTTCAGGGATTGTAGTGACTGGGTAAAAAGGAACTTCATTTCTCGCGATAAACGGTTCGATCAACTTTCGGGGAATGGCTGCCTCAGCTAATGTACCTTTCTCTTTCCCCCCGCCTTGGATCCAAGCTTCAATCAGCGCGATTTCTTCTTTGGAAGGTTGTCTTTTTTCGGCAGGAGGCATGTGATCGTCGTGGTCTTTTTCCAAGATCATTCTTGTATAAAGCTCCGAGTGCGTTGCATCTCCGGCCGTCAGCACCAGTCCATCTTCTCCTCCAGCCAGCAATCCATTCATCGTGGTGAGATCCAGCTCACCTTTTAGATTTCTCGGATTGTGGCAGCTTTTGCAGTTTTGGTTGAGGATGGGCTGGATGACTTCGCTATACAGCGCAGCATTTTCCCAATTCTCTTCCAGAAGTTGTGGGCCCTTTTCAGGCTCTATTTCTATACCCAAGAAGGACTGCAAGTCAAGAGGAAGAATCTCGGTGAGGTAGTTTTCACCACGGGAGATGTTTCCTCCCAAATGCCCGGTCATCGTAAGTAACAATACTAGCACTGCCGATTTTATTTTAAAAAAGGGCGGGAGCGTTTCACCCCTGTTCAGTTGGTACCAAAGCCAAAACGAAACTGCTGTAGTGAGCAGCGCCAAAATTAAGTGAAACTGGATCGATTCCCATTCAAAGCCCTCGTACTGATATTGAAGAAAACCCGAGACAGAGGAGACAGCTGCTGCGATACCGCCCAGTAGGAAAGCGAGACGAATCGATGCGAAATGGGTGTTTTGTCCGGCTTTGCTCAGGAATACAAGGATGATCCCAAAAACCAAAATACCAATCGGCAAGTGAACCAAGAGGGGATGGAATCTCCCGAAAAGCGGCAGAATAAAATCAAGCATAGACAAAATACCGATTATATTCCTGCTTAAATAGATTCCGGGCCTTGGAATTGGAGTTTCTTGGGTTCGATCTCATTATCGATTTTCCGAGCTGGTTTTATGCTAAGATTGAATGAATTAACTCGCCTTCCACATCTGTCAGTCGGAACGGGCGCCCCTGAAACTCGTAGGTGAATTTTTCGTGATCAAAACCCATCAAGTGGAGAAGGGTGGCATGGAGGTCGTGAACCGAAGTGCGTTCCTCTATTCCGGAAAAGCCAAAATCGTCCGTGATACCATAGCTTGACCCTTTCCTGATGCCACCGCCGGCCACCCACATCGTGAACGCATCAGTATGGTGATCGCGCCCTTTAAAGCCCTGCACTTTGCCCTCCCGGTTTTCCTGCATCGGCGTCCTGCCAAACTCTCCACCCCAAACGACTAAGGTGTCTTCCAGAAGTCCCCTTTGCTTCAGATCCAAAAGTAAGGCCGTCATCGGTCGGTCGATTTCACGGCATTTGTTTCGCAGTCCCATGTCGATAGATCCATCCTTGTCCGTGCCGTGCGTATCCCAACCCCAGTCGTAAAGTTGGACGACTCGCACGCCTTTTTCGACCAGTTTTCTGGCCAAAAGACAGTTGTTGGCAAAGGACTCTTCGCCGGGCTTGGTGCCGTAGAGTTCGTGAATATGCTCGGGTTCGTCGTTGATGTTCATGACTTCCGGTACTTCGATTTGCATTCGGTACGCCATCTCATATTGGTTGATCCGCGCTAGGATTTCAGGATCTCCAAAGCCATCGAAATCTTCTTTGTTCACCTGATTGATGGCGGAAATGACATTCTTTTTCAGGTCACGGGACATCCCACTTGGGTCTTCAAGATACAGCACCGGATCGCCCTTGGATCGGCATTGCACGCCTTGATAGACGGAGGGTAAAAAGCCGGAACCCCAGACGCTTTTTCCCGCATCGGGTGTTTTTCCACCGGAAGTCAAAACGACAAATCCGGGGAGATTCTGGTTTTCGGTTCCCAATCCATACGTTACCCAACTTCCCAGACTCGGCCTGCCCAATCTTGGCGAACCCGTCTGCATAAAGAGTTGCGCCGGTCCGTGGTTAAACTGATCCGTGTGCATGGCCTTGAGGAAAGCGACCTCGTCCACCACTTTCGAAAAGTGCGGAAGGTAATCCGATACCCAAGCTCCTGATTGTCCGTGTTGGCTAAAATTGGCCTGAGGACCCAGCATCTTAGGAACGCCTCGGATGAAGGCAAATTTCCGACCTTCCAAAAGGCTTTCGGGACAATCCTGATTGTGCAGTTTGGCTAGTTCCGGTTTGAAGTCAAAGAGCTCCAATTGGGATGGCGCACCCGCCATATGTAGGTAAATGATGGATTTGGCTTTGCCGACAAATGGCGGTGACAAAGGAGCTAAGGGGTTCAGGTCTCTTTCGCTAAGTTGCAATCCCGCAGGAGTCTTCACCGTTTTGTCTGGTTCGCAACCGAAAAGCAGCGGAGCCATCGCCAAGCCCCCGACTTTGCTCACGCAATCCATCAGGAAATGTCTGCGGGTTTGATTTTGCAGGGTTGATGTCGCAAGTTCAGCAAATAGTTTCTCTAGATTCTTCATTACGGCTTGGTTAAAAACTCATCCAAATTCATCATTGCATTTGCCACCACGCCCATGGCTGCGACTTCCGGTTTTGCTCCCGCGTAGAATTCTCTCAAGGCTATTGTGTCATTGGTAAATTCCATTTTTGCGGACGCGTATAGTTCCAGCAGCGTTTTCTTTTTTCCTTCGGAAATCGGATAGAACACCAATCGCTCATAAGTCAGCGCAATCGCTTTGGCGGGATTTCCGGCACTTTTATTCCAGGAGCTTTCTCCGAGTTTTTTGGCAGCCTCCAGATAGACGGGATCATTGAGAGTTGCCAGGGCCTGAAGTGGCGTGTTGGTGACCAATCGCTTGCTAAGACAAACTTCCCGGCTTGCTGCATCGAAGGTGATGAAGGAAGGGTAGGGGCTAGTGCGCTTCAGAAACGTATAAATGCCTCTGCGATATTTGTCTTCGCCTTCGCTTTCCGTCCAGGACTCTCCATTGTACACGGTCTGCCAAATTCCTTCCGGTTGCGGTGGTTTGACGCTTGGGCCGTACATTTTGTGGCTAAGTAGTCCGGCTGCGGTCAGGGCCTGATCTCTAATCTGCTCAGCAGAAAGCCTAAATCTAGGCCCTCTGGCGTACCATTGGTTGTTGGGGTCTTTTTGAAAAGCCTCTGGCGTGATGACCGAAGATTGGCGATAGGTGTCCGAAAGGACGATCTCGCGAATCAGGCTTTTCATACTCCATTGATAATCATGGCTTGTTTTCCAGGCCAGATAGTCGAGCAATTCGGGATGTGTAGGCGGCTCGGATTGGCTACCCATATCCTCGATCGTGGAGACGATTCCCCTGCCAAAGAGTTGATCCCACACTCGATTGACTAAGGTTCTGGCAGTGAGTGGATTTTCCGGTGAAGTCAACCAATAAGAGAAACCAAGCCGATTTGTCGGCCATTCGCTTTGCCAAGCTCCGAATTCTTCGGGCGTTTTTGGGGTGACTTCTTCACCCAGCACCATCCAATTTCCCCGTTCAAATACATTTGTTTTTCGGGCCATGTAGGGTGGGTTTTCGATCAGGATGGGAAGCTTGGTTCCGCGAAACTTCAGGAGCTCTTCCCAATTGCTTTGCGCAAGCGCAAAACCTGGTTTTTCGCGCCCCTTAATACTTGGCACAAAAGCCAACCATACTATGGTTGAGGTGTTTTGCTGGGGTTCAGCCTTGGGGTTGTTCGCCTCAATGTACAGATCAGTCGATCCATTGAGGACTTTGAAAGGGATCTCCCGGACGATGTCTCCCTGGGTTTTGTTCATTACAAAAGCCGCCAAGATTTCACCTGCTGCGTTGTCTTTTCGGATCGTCATCTTCGTGCCATCCAGCCCAGTTCGGTAGCTCATCAGGAGTTGATCAGCACCTTGGGTGTCGATGTTTTTGTAAACAGCCGATCCACCTGACCTTAGTCCCAACCATTTCGTGTCGATCAGTTCAGCATTATCGAATTGAGTGGCGATGTGTGCGGCATACTTTGGTTCATAGAATTTCAGGAAGTCAGCACGTGTTTTTGCGGCTTTTTCCCCTTCGTTTTCTTTGACCCAATCGATTACCGAGGCGATTTGACCTTGCTGTTCTTCCTCGTAAAACCTCAGTCTGGGCTCTTCATCATGCGTGTCTTCGTCGCGGGTGTTGTTGAAAAATGCCGCAGACTGGTAGAATTCCTCGTGGCGGATCGGATCATAGGTGTGGCTATGGCATTGAACACAGGCCATGGTTGTGCTTTGCCAAACCTCATAAGTTGTGCTAACCCGATCAAGTAGCGCGGCGACACGAAACTCTTCGTCCTCGGTTCCACCCTCGTCATTGTTCATGGTGTTACGGTGGAAAGCCGTCGCCGTCAATTGATCTTGGGTTGGATTTGGCAACAGGTCACCGGCGAGCTGCTCGATGGTGAACTCGTCAAAAGGTTTGTCGGCATTGAAGGAACGGATGACGTAGTCTCGGAAAGGCCACATGGTGCGGGACACGTCGCGCTCGTAGCCTTTGGTGTCTGCGTAGCGAGCCAGATCGAGCCACCAAGTAGCCCATTTTTCCCCATAGGAATCGGAAGCCAAAAGCTGCTCGACGGCTAGTTCATACGTGATTTTTCCAGCGGAAAATTCAGCGACCAATCTGTCAGATGGGGGCAATCCTGTCAAGTCCAGAGCGACTCTCCTGAGTAGTCGAAGGGGTTGCTCCTCCGGAGAAAACGACATTCCATGTTCTTCCAACTTCTCACTGACGAAATGGTCGATTGGAGAAGTTTTCAAAGGGCTGCTATTAGGCCCAATGCCAGCTGCCTGAACCGGTTCTGGAATTTCCGGCTTTTTTACCGGTTCATAGGCCCAGTGTTTCCCCCATTTTGCTCCTTGTTTGATCCAAGTTTTTAGCAAGTCGATCTCTTCTTCCGAAAGTGGCGTTCGCTCATAAGGCATGCGCAGTTCGGGATCGGAATGGGTGAGTCGCTTGATCAGTTCACTGGAATTGGGACTGCCGGAAACGATGGCTGGAAGCCCGGACTCGTTCAGAGCAAAGGCTTCTTCTTCGAAGAGGATGCTAAAACCGCCGCTTTGCTTTACCCCACCGTGGCAGGTGATGCAATGCTTGTTGAGGATGGGTTTGATTTCGGTACTGAAGTCTACTTCTTTTTCATTCCCAAAAAAGAAGAAAGCAATCAGGGTGACTCCGATGAGGACGCTGAGAAGTATGCCTAGGCTATTCCGGTTCATTTTAAAAGAGCTGGCTAGAAAAGTAGCTATTTTCGAAACAAGATGGAAGCCAATACCGCTCAGTGGAATATGAAAAACGAAAAAGCCTCCTTGCAAGCAAAGAGGCTTTGGTGTTTTTATTCTTTCGGAGGGAAGAAATCCGGAAGATTCTTCAGGATGTCCGCAGTCATTGTATCCAAATCGTAGTCCGGTTTCCAGCCCCAGTCCTGCTGGGCACGGCTGTCGTCGATGCTGTCCGGCCAGGAGTCGGCGATGGGCTGACGGAAATCCGGCTTGTATTCGATTTCAAAGCCCGGCACGTGCTTCTTGATGCTCTCGTAGATTTCTTTTGGGGAAAAGCTCATGCCGGCCAAATTGTAGCTGGAGCGGATTTTTATGGACTCTCGGGGAGCATTCATCAGATCCAGCGTCGCCTTGATCGCGTCTGGCATGTACATCATCGGCAGGTAGCTGTCTTCGCGCAGGAAGCAGGTGAATTTTTTGGCTGCCAAAGCTTTGTGATAAATGTCTACCGCGTAGTCAGTCGTACCGCCACCGGGAAGGGATTTGTAGCCGATCAGTCCGGGATAACGGAGGCTTCTTACGTCTACGCCGTGTTTTTCAAAGTAGTATTCACACCATCTTTCGCCAGCCTGCTTGCTGATACCGTAGATGGTATTGGGTTCTTTGACGCAATATTGAGGGGTGTCGATTTTTGGAGTATTGGGTCCGAAGACGGCGATAGAAGATGGCCAATAGATTTTGTCCAACTTGAGGTCTTTGGCCAGTTCCAATACAATCAGCAAACTTTCCATGTTTAGGTGCCAGGCAAACTTTGGGTTTTTCTCTCCTGTGGCAGATAGTACCGCTGCCAGATGATAGATCTGCGTGACATTTTCTTCTTTCACCAAATCCCTAAGCGCTTCCCTGTTCATCGCATCGAGGACTTCGAAGCGACAATAGTCAAATTCGAATCGAGCTGAATCTCTAAGATCTGTGGCGATAACTTGCTCTCCGCCATGTTGGTCAGCTAGTGCTCTAGTAAGTTCTGAACCAAGTTGTCCGGCGGCGCCGATGATGAGGATTTTTTCCATGTAGCGTTCTTTCAAAAATGCCCCAAAGTCGCCTAAAGGGTTTTTGTTTATATTTGGGTTTGCTTGCGCAAAAGTAGTAAAAATCACCTCTCCGCGCAGTCTTTTTGATCAGCGGATATCCTGAAAAAACTAATTCAATTTTAATCTTTCGACCATGTACGACCAGTTTAGACCCAAATTGCAAGAAGAGCTAAAATCCATCGAGGATGCCGGACTTTTCAAACGGGAGCGAATCATCACTTCTCCCCAATCCGCCGAAATCACCATCGCCGGTGGACAAAAAGTCCTCAACTTTTGCGCAAACAATTACTTGGGACTTTCTTCTCATCCGAAGGTAATCGAGGCCGCAAAGGCTGCAATTGATACCCATGGTTTCGGAATGTCCTCTGTTAGATTTATCTGCGGCACACAGGATATTCACAAAGAACTGGAGCGCAAGATCTCTGAGTTTTTGGGAACCGAGGACACGATATTATATGCGGCAGCTTTTGATGCGAATGGTGGAGTATTCGAACCTTTGCTTGGCGCAGAAGATGCGATCATCTCAGATGCGCTGAACCACGCTTCTATCATCGATGGAGTTCGACTTTGCAAGGCAATGCGCTACCGCTACGAGCATAACAACATGGCCGATCTGGAAAAGCAGCTGCAGGATGCAATTGCCGCTGGTGCGAAGCAAAAGATCATCGTCACCGACGGAGTTTTCTCCATGGACGGGACGATCGCTCAGCTGGACAAAATCGTCGAACTGGCTGAAAAATACGAGGCTTTGGTCATGACCGATGAGTGTCATTCCACGGGCTTTATGGGTAAAACAGGTCGGGGCGTACACGAGCATTGCGGAGTGATGGGCAAGATCGACATCATAACAGGAACGCTAGGCAAGGCTTTGGGTGGTGCATCAGGAGGGTTTACTTCCGGTAGAAAAGAAATCGTCGAACTGCTTCGTCAGCGATCCAGACCGTATTTGTTTTCAAATACCTTGGCGCCATCAATCACCGGCGCTTCGATTGCGGTCTTTGACCTGCTGTCAGAGACGACCGAACTGAGAGATAAGCTGGAAGAAAACACCAAATACTTCCGATCCAAGATGACCGAGGCCGGTTTTGATATCAAGCCCGGCGAGCATGCGATTGTACCGCTGATGCTCTACGATGCAGTTCTGTCACAAAAGATGGCTGAGAAGGTTTTGGAAAAGGGAATCTATGTGATCGGCTTTTACTATCCGGTAGTGCCAAAAGGCCAAGCCAGAATCCGAATCCAGATTTCGGCAGGCCACGAAAGAGCGCATCTCGATCAGGCGATAGCGGCATTTGTGGAAGTGGGGAAAGAGCTGGGGGTGATCAAGTAAAAAACAGACTCTATGCTAAAATTGAAAAACCGGTAGGAATCATCTTTCCTGCCGGTTTTCTTTTTATTTAAGGTGCGGACTTCCTAGGTTTTTCCGGACACGGCCAAATTCCTTTTGGTCGTCAAGTCATATTCAGAGAGATTTTCGAACCTGTCGTCCAGGTTTTCATTGTTGAGAAAATCGTTGATTATCTCTCTGACTTCCTGAAAGGAGAGATTGTGCAGCACCTTCCCGTTTTTCATCATCGAGATCTGTCCGGTTTCTTCCGATACGACCAGGATTAGTGCGTCGGTTGCCTCAGACATGCCGATTCCAGCACGGTGGCGAAGACCGAATTGCGCAGGAACTTCCCGTTCGGTGACGGGCAAGATGCAGCGAGCCGCCTTGATGCGAGCGTTGAAAATGATTACGGCACCATCGTGGAGCGGACTGTATTTATTAAAGATTGAAATCAGCAAGCGCTTCGAAAGTTCGGCGTCCAAAATGTCACCACTTTCGGCGTAGAACTTCAATTCGGTGCTGCTGGAGATCACCATCAGCGCTCCGGTGTTACTTCCTGCGAGATTTTTCGCAGCATCGATGATCGGAGTGATGTTGAAGCTAGAGTTTTCTTTCTTTCTCCAGAAAAAGAGGATTTCCTTGATCACATTGCCATCAGAGAAAATAGAGGATCGGCCGACGATTAACAGGAATTTTCTGATCTCCGGGGCAAAAATGATGATTGCAGCGATCACACCGACTCCCATAAACTGGCCTAAGATCGCAGAAAGCAATTCCATCCGGATCGCCCGAACGAGCAAATAGATCAGGTAAAGCGAGAGGAACCCAAGAAAGATTTTGATGGCAACACTTCCTTTGAGCAGCTTATAGACTTGGTATAAAAGCGCAGCAACGAGCGCTATATCTATCATGTTGACGATAGAGATATCCAAAAATCCTATTTTGAAAAGTAAGCTCAAGGGTATAGTTGTTCAAATAGTTTAATCGTTTCTTTAGCTTCCTTAACGTCGTGGACTCTGAGGAGGTTCGCGCCCTGTGTGAGCGCAAACATATTCAATGCCGTAGTTCCGTTGAGCGCATCGGATGCGTTAGTTTCAAGCGTTCTGTAGATCAGAGATTTTCTCGATATACCTACCAGAAGTGGTAATCCAAGGGCTTCGAAACTCTTTAAGTTCTTTAGCATGAAAAAATTCTGCTCTTTCGTCTTCGCAAATCCAAACCCAGGATCAATAATTACATCTATGATGCCAAGTTTTCTAAAAAGATCCACTTTTTCAGCGAAATAATACAGTATTTCTGTCAAAATATCAGAATAATTGACCTTTGACTGCATGTTTTGCGGATTTCCCTGCATATGCATCGCAATATAGGGCACACCCAAGGACGCGACGGTTGGCAACATCTCTTCGTCGAGGTTGCCTGCGGAAATGTCATTGATGATGTCTGCTCCAACTGAAATGGTTTCTTTTGCTACCTGAGATCTGAATGTGTCCACCGAAATCAAAATTTCAGGGAATTCTCCCCGAATTATTTCTACTGCGGTAGTGACTCGATCTAATTCCTCCTGGACTGAAATATCCACCGCTCCTGGCCGGGTGCTATACCCTCCCAAGTCGAGGAAATCTGCCCCATCCTGAATCATTTTTTTTGCCGCTGATATGATGCTGTCCCGATCCCCATTCATCCGACTACCCGCAAAAAAAGAGTCAGGAGTCAGGTTCAAAATCCCCATAATCTTGGGTTTATCTAGGCAAATGAGGCTTCCCTTGATTTGAATGGAATGTTTTTGGGAAAATAATTTATCTTCGGTCGAAGAAGACGGACTTGATCCGGGAAGCATTAAACTAACTTATTTTGGAGACTAAAACCAGCAACGAATATAATCAAGTAATTGGGCGATGTAAAGATTTGTTCCGAAAGAAGACCTTGGATTATGGAACTGCGTGGAGGATTTTGAGGCTTTCTTCGATCACTGATCAGATTTTCATCAAAGCACAGCGTATCCGATCGATACAAGAAAAAGGTAGTCAGAAGATCGATGATCCGATTGTTGATGAGTTCGTTGGGATCGTAAACTATTGCATTATTGCATTAGTTCAGAACAGTCTGAAGGATGAGGAGCGGACAGAGATTCCGTATGCAGAGCTGGAGCCGTTATATGACCAATGGGCAGATGCGACGAGAGGCTTGTTGGAAAATAAAAACCATGACTACGGCGAGGCCTGGAGGGATATGCGCGTGAGCTCGATGACGGACATCATCCTGATGAAGCTCTATAGAGTGAAGCAGATCGAAGATAATCATGGGAAAACCATCGTTTCGGAAGGGGTAGAGGCTAACTACCAGGACATGATTAACTACTCCGTTTTCTGTCTGATTAAATTAGGATATCATGAATAAGCAAACCCTATTTTGGATTCTTCGGATTTTGGTCGGAGGTCTTTTTATTTTCTCGGGATTGATTAAAGTGAACGACCCAGTTGGCACAGCGATTAAGCTGGAAGAATACTTCGATGTGTTCTCCAATGATATCGTGGGGTTTTTCATTTATTTGAAGCCATTTGCGCTGCAGATCGGTGTGTTGCTGGTGGTTGCAGAGGTAGTCTTGGGCGTGATGCTGATCTTGGGTGTGAAGTTGAAGCAGACGGTGTGGGCTTTGGCGCTGATGATTCTGTTTTTTACATTTCTGACCTTTTATTCTGCCTATTTCAATAAAGTCACCGATTGTGGATGCTTTGGCGATGCAATCAAGCTGACGCCTTGGGAGTCTTTTTACAAGGATATTGTTCTCCTGATCATGATTTCGATCCTGTTTATTTTTAGGAATGAGTTGTCTGACGAAAGTCCCCGATGGGCAGGTGTTGCGGCAATATTGACATTGGCGGGTTCCTTGACAATCGCGGTGATGGCAATAAGAAACCTGCCTTTCATTGATTTTAGAGCATACAAAAAAGGCGTCAGCATTCCAACGAACATGCAGCCTTCCTCACAATTGCAGTACACCTATGTGATGACTAAGGACGGGGAGACTTTCGAGTTTGATCAATTCCCAATCGAGGAGGGCTACGAATTTGTAGAGATGGTATTACAAAATCCTGAGGCACTTCCGAAAATCTCCGATTTTGCGGCATGGAATGCAGATGGCGACCAATCGGAGTTTCTTTTCGCAGGAAACAAAGTCATTATCCTCAGCAGCAACATGAGCAAGATGGATGAAGCAAATCTTGATAGGTTGACGGCCCTAGTTAAGGATTTGGAAGGTGCTCCCGTTGATGTGATCTTCATGGCTGCGGCAACTCAGGAGGAGATAGACGCGTTTCTCTCTCAGCAAAACTGGAGCGTTATCGGTCTGCAAGCAGATGCGACAGTGGTGAAAACCATCATGCGGGCAAATCCAGGCATTATGATATTGAGGGATGGAGTGGTGATGGAAAAATATCATCACAACAACACGCCGGAAGCTACGGACATTTTGGATTTCTTTCTATGAGCAAAAACCTGAAAGTCGTTTTGGTGGGACTGCCTGGATCTGGTAAAAGCACGTTTGGACGCCAACTTGCCCTGGAATTGAACTTTCCATTTTTGGATCTCGATCAGCAGTTGGAGGAGAAATTTCAAATGAAGATTCCTGAGATTTTCTCCCGGCACGGTGAGGGGAAATTTCGTGAGTGGGAGACGGAGACCCTTACGGAGCTGCTGCAGCGGGATTCCTCCTTCGTCTTGGCGACAGGCGGTGGCGCACCTTGCTTCAACGACAATATGGATCTGATCAACGAATCGTCGATTTCGGTGTATCTCGATGTTCCTTTGGAATCGATCTCCAATAGACTTCGAGTCTCCAAGGTACAAAATCGACCCATGTTTCATGGTCTCGATCAGGGGGAGATCACACTGAAGCTAAAAAGCCTTTGGGCAGAGCGGAATTACTATTACAGCCAGGCAAAAATAAAGCTCAACGGAGAGGATTTTTCCGCCGAGCTCCTCATGTATGAATTGATCAATCAGCTTAGAAGCTGAACCCCACTGTCATTACACCAGAGGTAATGCTATTTTTCATCTCAGTGGTTGGGCCGTAGTTGTTGTCGTTTTCATCTAGGACCTGATAGCTTCGGTAGAGCCCGTCGTACTTTTGATTGAACAATGCAAAGTCAATGGTCACTGCTCGAAGTTTTATCCCAATTCCGCCGCTGATCTGTTGCGTGCTTTGATCGACGCCAGGAGATTGGGCGTAGGGATCTCCAAAATAGGCGTATCCGGCCCGAACTCTCAATATATCGAATCTGGCCTCGCCTCCGACCCTGTAGTTGATCGTACTGGCGTAGGTGTTTTTGATAACCATATTGTCTGGGCCTTCGTCAAAATCGTTGGAATTGATTCGCCCTGCGCTGTAGTCTACCCAATCTAAATCCGCGGAGATAAATCCATTTTTCCCGATAAAGAAAGTAGCTCCACCACCGATTTTAAGAGGGGTGTTCAATCCATAGTTGCTGATGACGAGGTCGGAGATTGCGTCCTGACGACCGAGAGTCACATCTTCTTGTTCAAAATAATAGTTGTTGTAGTTGGCCGTCATTCCTGCCTCATACTCCTCATTCAGTGAGTACCACGTAGGCGTCTGGAAGATGAACCCGAGGTTTAGGTAATCCATCGGTTTATAAATCAATCCGAGATTCAGATTGACGCCAATGCCGTTGATGTAGAGGTTTTCTCTGAGACTTGAATTGGCCAAAGGTTGGTCGACAAATTCTTCGTTGTAAGTCTTAAAGGAAGAGAATGATAAGGAACGAATACCCAGCCCACCGCCGACGAAAACCTTGTGGTTGAAATTGGCTCCGTAAGAGAAGCTGATTTGATTGGCGCTCCCCTCTTGCGTGATGTTTTCGTCTTGAAATGGGAAACCCAACACAAACGAATCATAGACATTTGGATCGCTGATCGCATTTCCATTCTCATCAAAGGCAATCGGGTTGATTTGGTAGGTTTGATAGGCCAGTCCTGTCAAACCGTAATTTTCAATCTGGCTTTCAGGAATGCCGAACGCATCTTGGAGGTAAAAGTCAATGATGGAACTTTGCCCCAGCTCATCAGAAAAGTAGCCATATTCCGTATTGAAATTGGCAATACGCTGAAAGCTGATCCCAAAGGCACCTCCCTTGAAAGCACCGGTTTCTAGATCTCCTTTTGGATTGGCTCCAACATAGCTCGCATTGGGCAGGGAGAAATTAGTGGTGTTATAGGTCTTGCTTTGACCCAAATACCGGGTGTCTACCTTCCAATCCGCATATCCCAAACTCACACTCGCCTCAGATGATCTAAAAAAACCCAATCCGGCTGGGTTTCCCGCGATATTGGAAACATCACCACCGAGTGAGTATTGTGTACCACCGATTCCGATGATTCTGGCAGACCCGGAAGGGTTTGCTCTACTGAAACGGTAAGCATCTTCGTAGTAGCCACTTTGGGCAAAAGCCCCCGCAATGGTGAATGAACTGAGGGTAAGAAGGATTGTCAAAAACCTCATTAAACTGATCGTTTGATTGTAAGGGATAAACGGATAGAAACTGTTTTTGTGCTGATTTGCCTAAAAAAAAAGGGGAAATTAATTCCCCCTTCCTCCTCTGGATCCACTAGTGCTTCCGCCAGAAGATCCTCCCGAGCTTCGGCTCGGTGTACTTATACTGCTTCCACTGGAACTGCTCCTACTTGGAGAACTATAGGTGGGAGTGTTGTTTGATCTACTTGGGATCGTAGATCTGTTATAAGAGGGACTAGTACTTCTGTTGTATGAAGGTGAAGTAGTAGATCTAGTATTGTAAGATGGGCTAGTGCTTCTCGTGCCGGAAGGGTAGGACGTTCTGCTATTGTAGTTGTTGATGCTTCTACTTGGGCTTGTGTCACTTCTTCTCAGGTTCCCAGGGCTGCTGATTCCACTCTGTCTGGTGGACGGGATAGTGCTTCTAGTAGATCTGGTGCTCACTGATCTGTCTGTCGCAGCGGAGCTCATGTTGTTGGACGTAGCTACTCTGCTACGTGCTGAGCTGTAATAATCATTCTGAGAATTGCTGAAGTCCCTCGTAGCAACTCTAGAATTTTCTGAAGCATTTAATCGTCTTGCAGATGGACTGACTGCGTTTGCGCTATTTCTGGCCTGAGCTCTGGCTGTACTTGGCATTGCAGCAGCTTCTGATGATCTCATTCCAGTATTGGTAACGGAAGAACCTCTGGTAGGTCTAGCGCCATAAACCACCTGTCTGTTGCCGTATTCACTACCTGGAAGTATATAGGAAGGATAGCCGGGGTAGATTGGACGCATTGGATATCCGTAGCCATAGCTAGGATACATCGGATAACCATATCCGTACATAGGGTAGCCATACATCGGATAGCCGAATCCATAGCCAGGATACATCGGATAGCCGAATCCAAATCCCAAACCGATCGATAAACCTGGCATGAATCCCATGCCATAATTCATGCCCATATAAGGATACATTCCCATGCCATAAGGACTGAAGCCAAAGCCCATTCCAAAGTTGAAATTGAAATTCGGAGAACTGCTTCCGCTTCCGCTGCCTTGTGCAGAATAGTTGTCATAAGCATTGATATTCCCAGTGGCGTTTTGCTCTTGAACCCCCTCGTCAAAATAAACCACACCATCTTCTGAGGTGGTTGCATTTTCGGTGGCTTGGTATCTGGAGATGTATTCGGGATTCACATTCCGAGAACTGAAATTCTGCTCTGCCAAAGCAGGTTCTTCGGAAATATTCTTAAATGACTGGGGGTTATTGTTTTCAACGGCGTACTGTGTCGCCATTTTAACGTCAGACGCCATGAAGTATAAATTGTCATCGGTTGCACTTGAAGTCATTTTATTTGAACTGCAAGATACGAGGACAAGAGATCCAACGAGCGCTGAGGCGGTAATGAGAGTATTTTTCTTCATGGGTGAAGTTGATTGACACCTTGTTATACGGGCTGAGAATCCTGAGGTTATTCTTTTTGGATTATATTTGCCAGCCCTAAGTAAGCAAATTTAAAGATATTTTAACATTCTATCCAACCTAATGAGTAAAGGACTTCCAAAACGCAGTGAGGATTATTCCCTGTGGTACAATGAACTGGTGAAAAAAGCCGACCTGGCCGAAAACTCCGCCGTGAGGGGTTGCATGGTGATCAAACCCTACGGGTATTCGATCTGGGAAAAGATGCAGGCACAACTCGATAAAATGTTTAAGGAGACAGGTCATACCAATGCTTACTTTCCACTTTTTATACCCAAGTCATACCTGAGCAAAGAAGCAAGTCACGTCGAGGGATTTGCTAAAGAGTGTGCCGTAGTGACTCACTATCGCCTTAAAAACGCTGAAGATGGCTCCGGTGTAATTGTAGATCCAGATGCAAAACTAGAGGAAGAACTCATTGTACGTCCGACCTCTGAAACGGTGATTTGGAGTACGTACAAAAACTGGATTCAGTCCTACAGGGACCTTCCTTTGCTGGTCAATCAGTGGGCAAATGTGGTGCGCTGGGAGATGAGAACCCGCCTGTTTTTGCGGACTTCGGAGTTCCTTTGGCAAGAGGGCCACACTGCCCATGCGACCGCAAAAGAAGCAATGGACGAGACCGTCCAAATGATGAATGTGTATGCTCAGTTTGCTGAGGAATACATGGGCGTGCCGGTGGTGAAGGGGAGAAAAACCGAAAATGAACGCTTTGCCGGTGCAGATGAGACCTTGTGTATCGAGGCAATGATGCAAGACGGAAAGGCGCTTCAAGCAGGCACTTCACATTTTTTAGGGCAGAATTTTGCGAAAGCTTTCGATGTGAAATTTGCTACCAAGGAAGGTGGTCTGGAATACGTCTGGGGAACTTCCTGGGGCGTAAGTACCAGATTAATGGGGGCGCTGATCATGGCGCACTCGGATGACAACGGTCTGGTCCTTCCTCCGAAACTTGCTCCGATCCAAGTGGTTATCGTACCTATATATAGAGGAGAGGCTGAGCTGGAAGCAATCTCTGCAAAAGCAAACGAAATCATGGCGGAACTGAGAAAGGCTGGTGTTTCGGTCAAATTCGATAACCGCGATACGCACAAGCCAGGATGGAAATTTGCCGAGTACGAGTTGAAAGGCGTTCCGATAAGGATCGCTATGGGGCCAAGAGATCTGGAAAACGGAACAATTGAAATTGCGAGACGAGATACCTTAACCAAATCGACCTTTGAGTTGGCTTCGCAGCCTGTCGCCGAAAAAATTACTGGTTTGCTTGACGAGATTCAGGAAAGTATCTACAAAAAGGCGTTTGATTTCAGGGCATCCGTGACTTCAGAAGTCAATACTTGGGAGGAGTTTCAGCAGGTGTTGGAGGAAAAAGGTGGCTTTGTTTCCGCCCATTGGGATGGGACTTCGGAGACAGAAGACAAGATCAAGGAATTGACCAAAGCGACGATCCGATGCATACCGCTTGATCGAAAAGAAGAAACGGGTTCGTGTGTCTACACAGGAAAGCCCTCCGCAGGCAGGGTTTATTTTGCAAAAGCCTACTAGGATTCAAAGCCGGAAATATACTTCCGGCTTTTTTCATTTGTTCTGATAGGTTTGCCCCCCGAATCTTGTATTTTAGGCCTGATTCTTCCTCTAGGCCATGACGATTTTGATCTTATCCAGTTTGCTTTCTATCGGATTGATTTTGATTCTGATCGAAGTCTTCTTGATTCCGGGTACCACCTTCATTGGAATTATTGGGTTTGTAACCAGCCTTGCGGGAGTGTATTTTGCATTTTTGTCCTATGACAGCGGAACAGCCCTCTGGATTACGTCGATTGCGGCGATCTTAAATATCGCCGCGATTTGGTTTGGCTTTACTTCTGGCGTATGGCAACGCTTTTCACTGAAAGATACGTTGAAGGGCGGTGCATTTGATGGGCGGACAATTGGGCTGGCTGAAGGAATGATCGGAAGGGCAATTTCTGACATCAAACCCTTTGGAAAGGTGATCTTTGGCGACCAAGTCTATGAAGTTAAATCCGAGGAAGGCTTTATTGAGGTGGGAAAGACCGTCAATATTATCAAGATAGAAAAAAACAAAATTTTAGTTAAATAATACCTTATGGATCCATCTAGTTCTATGTTCTTGTTGATCATTGCTTTTGCGGGCATAGTCGTTTTATTCATTTTTCTGTACTTCGTGCCGGTGGGCCTTTGGATTACAGCCTTGTTTTCCAACGTCCGAGTAGGCCTATTGGAATTGGTCGGAATGAGATTCCGAAAAGTTCCGCCTGGTGTGATTGTCAATTCCCTCATTACAGCCACCAAAGCGGGTTTGGAATTGACAACCAGCGATCTGGAAACACACTATCTCGCGGGTGGCAATGTCCCGACTGTAATTCGTGCACTGATTTCAGCAGACAAAGCGAATATCAGTTTGACCTTTAAGCAAGCTACGGCAATTGATCTGGCCGGACGGGATGTGTTTGAAGCGGTGCAAATCTCGGTAAATCCAAAGGTGATCAATACCCCCAACGTAGCCGCTGTTGCTGCCGATGGGATTCAGCTGATTGCAAAAGCCCGTGTCACCGTTCGCGCAAATATCGCTCAGTTAGTAGGTGGTGCAGGTGAAGAAACTATTCTTGCCAGGGTAGGTGAAGGGATCGTGACGTCAATAGGCTCAGCTACCAATCACAAAAGTGTATTAGAAAATCCGGATAAGATCTCCAAGCTTGTGCTGAGCCGAGGGCTTGACGCCGGGACAGCTTTTGAAATTCTTTCGATAGATATCGCAGACATCGACGTGGGAACTAATATCGGTGCTAAACTCCAAATAGATCAAGCATCGGCAGATCTGAAGGTCGCTGAAGCGAAGGCGGAAGAGCGACGAGCCATGGCTGTGGCGCTAGAGCAGGAGATGAAAGCGAAAAACGTAGAAATGAGGGCCAAAGTGATCGAAGCTGAAGCTGAAGTTCCGAGAGCGCTGGCAGAGGCATTCCGTAACGGAACCTTGGGTGTGATGGATTATTACCGCATGGAAAATATCAAATCGGACACCTCGATGAGAGAATCGATTGCCACTTCGGATAAGGATTCGAAAGATTCAGGATCTGGGAAGTCGGAGAAAAAATAAATTTAAGAAAAAAGGGAGCCTAATTCGCTCCCTTTTTTCTTTTACCACTGATCGGTTCTTCGGCTAGAATAATCACGGGTTTATAAAGTTCCTTGACCAATAGCTGTTTTCCAGTCCAGTCAGCAACTATTTCCTGATAGTTGACCGGTATAATGACGTCTCCGTTAAGGTTCATCGCTCCGGTCAGTCCGTCTCTTTTTACGATCATAATGTTTGGGTTTTCCACCTGGATATTTTCAAATTCGATGGGCAAGAGCACTGTTCCCATATTATCCAAAAGACCTTGTTTGCCTCCTTTTTCCACTAAGAAGAATCCTTCTTTCAATCTGCAAATCCTATCAAATCCTGATTCGTTCAGGACTTCTCCGGATTTATTGAGCAGGTAGAATTGGCCCGCTGAATTGGCGATAGCAATACCTGCGGAAAAGTCCTTGATCTGATCCCATTTTGTGTCGCTGATGATTCGCCCATCTGTGCCGATCAGTCCCCAAGTACCCCCATTTCGGTATTTGGAGATCTGTTCTGAAAAAATGCCGGTCTCAGCATATTTTGGTTCGATTACCCAAGTTCCAGAGGCATTGACAAAACCGCTCATTCCATCTCGGCCTGCGGGAAACAAGCCTTCATTTCCGGCCTTGATCCAGTCCAAACCCAAAGAAGGCTGTACTTGCCATCCCTTTTTGCCCAAAAGTCCAGTTTTGTTTTCTCGAAATTTCACAGTGTAGAGCTCCTCGCCGATGAGCTGGACAGATTCCATTCCGACTGCATCCAGCAAAATCCCGTCTTCTTCCATTACGCGACGCAGTTTGCCGTGAATGTATTCAAGCATTAGATCTCCTTCTTTACTGATCCGATGATAGGAGTTGTATGCCACGTCGGATTTCAGTAGATCTCCCTTGATCAGGAGATATTGACTTTCATCGAATCCGTAGAAGTAATCTCCCCGTGTATGCTCCAATCGAGCAACGACGGGATCCATGACGTAGTCGCCTTCCAGGTTGATGATACCAAAGCCGGTGGACTCCTTCGCCAATAGATAGTCTCCGTCGTTTTCTTCAAGTAATTGGTAAGGATGCTCGGGGTCACTGGATAGGGGTAGAAAATAGCTCCCACCTCTCTGCGTGATCAATTGTCCGTTTTTTGTCAGCTTGGCTCCGTCAAGCGTACCCAAGGCCGTGGTCTTATTTTTCCCTTTGTCATATAGCCAATACGCACCGCCTTTTTTTCCCAAAAGCATGCTGATATAGGTCTGAATCTCCTCGTATTCCAAGTCGAGTGCTTGCTGGCCATATTCGTGAAAAGCGCCAATTCCGTTTGGACCTTTCACCAAGATCCATGGTGCGAGATACTGGTAGATTTGCTCTCCCTTGAGATCAACCATCGGTTTCAAATCCGGAGAGAGCATAGTCAAGCCGCTTTCACTCTTTCCGACGATCACAGTCTCGCCGAGAATCTCGATTCGGTCGTAGATCGCCCGGGATTTAAGTTTCCCTTGCAGATCATAGACTTCCCAAGTCTGCGAAAAAAGGTCGTTGGTGCAAAGAAGAAATGCGCTAGCGAGGAGCAGTAAGCGGACTGGAGGGGAAGTCATGGGGAAGATTCAATTTGGCCCAAATATAAAATGACCAAAGGATACAGTGTGAACCTTTGGTCATTTCTCAGAGGAATATTTTTTCTATTTTTCGGTTTTGATCTTTTCCAGATCAAAGAGATCGTGGATGAACTCAATCAGATCTTCGGCCTCATCTCGCTTGCATGCTGCTCTGAGCTGTACCACAGGTACTTTCAGGATTTTTTGCATCATGCTTTTGGTGATTTTGTCGATAAGCTCGTACTCGTTTTTACCGATGTTTTTGAGGTGACGACTCAGTTCTTCTTGACGGATTTGCTCCAGAGATTGTTTGAGTTTATTGATGGTAGGGGATACCATCATTTCCTTTTTCCAGCCGTAAAACTCGGAGATGCTTTCTTCAATGATCGCTTCCACTTTTGGCACTGCCGAAAGCCGCTTCTCCAATGCTTCGGACGCTTTGCTGCGAATGTTGTCCACATTATAGAGGACCACGCCGGATACATCTTCTATAGAGGTCTCGATACTTCTCGGTACCGACAGATCCACGAAAAGCTTGTAGCTCTGGATATCAAATTGCTTGACGAGTTCCTTGGTGATGAAGGGTTCGCTTTTCATGATTGAGCAGACGATCACATCTGCTTCTTTCATCGCTTCTTGGCAATTCTCAAAGGATACAACCTCAAAACCCAACTCTGCTGCAATTTGCTCTGCCTTGGATTGCGTACGATTGGTGATCTTTACCTTCGCCTCAGGGAGATGAACCATGTTTTTGGCCACATCCTCTCCGATTTCTCCTACTCCTATGAGTAGGACTCTTGGTTGAAAAATGGTGGAGGTCAAGCTGTCGATCAGCTCTATTGCGGCATAGGAAAGTGAGGCGGCGCCGTCGCGGAAAGTAGTCTCCTGAACGATTCTTTTGTTGGTGAAAAAGATCGTGTGCATCAATCGATGCAAAAAAGGCCCAGCCATATTGAGGTCGGCGGTGGCCTGATAGGATCTTTTTACCTGATTTGAAATCTGAATATCGCCAACCACCTGTGCTTCCAATCCCATGCAAACCCGAAACAAATGGGTGATAGCCTGTCGGTCGTCGTTGAAAACTTCAAAGTAATCGAGATAATTGACAACATCTGACAGTCCTTTTACCAGACCGACCAGTTTGATGATCTCGGTGCTCAAATCACGCTCGTGGCTGTAGTAAATCTCTGTTCTATTGCAGGTAGATAGAATTAAAGCATCCTCTGGGTTGAAAAATTCTTTGATTTTCAGGAGGATACTATGGATTGACTCTTCGTCCAGAGAAATTAATTCTCTGATCTGAACAGGAGCGGTTTTATGTGATAAACTTATAGCCCGAAACTTGGTCTGCATTTTTACAAGTTTTGCGATACAAATTTAATAGACTATATGGCGGCAAAGGTTTTTTCCTGGAAATGCTTTTTAATTTAGAATTTATCTAAATAAATAAAAACGATTTTACAAGGCGAATTAAATCGGTAGGAAATCAGATTCAAGATTATTAACTTATCAGTTGTTGATTTTTTAAGCTATGAAAGATCGGTTTTTTTATTGGATGAAGTTTTATCTGGGGTTCTCTGGCAAGGAATCCCGCGGGTTTTTGGTCGTGATTCCATTTTTGCTGATCCTAGGAATTATCCCTGGCGTCTTGAAATTTTTAAAAAACAGACAGGCAGAGTCTACATACATCGCCTACCTAAGTAGATTGGACAGTCTGGAAAATCTCCAAATTCAGTTGGTCGCTTCTCCGCTCCCGACCTTCAACCCCCAAGACACGGTAAAGTTGAATCGTAATCAGAAGCAGTTGGATAACCTGAACAGGATTGCTTTCTCTGAGGCCGATTCGATAACACTCCAGATTGTGCCAGGAGTTGGGCCGGGGACCGCCGGCAGAATTATCAAGTACCGTGAGCAGTTGGGCGGGTTTTATAGTCGACTTCAATTACTGGAGGTCTATGGAGTCAAGGAAGAACTGGCGCAATCGTTATGGGAGTTTTTTGATTTCGATCCGCTGATTTTTAGAAAGATCAGAATCAATGACGCCAGTCTTGATGACATTGCTTCCCATCCCTATATCAGCTACGGCGAGGCAAAGGTTCTGGTCGCTTATCGCAATCAACACGGTAGTTTTACCGCGGCTGCCGATCTCGCTAACATCAAGATTTTCAGAATGGAATGGATCGAAAAGATCAGGCCCTATCTGGAATTTAATTAAGAGGCTGCTGCTCTTCTCCCTCCCATTGGATGGATGAGACCAATTTAGGAGTTCCGGACTTTCTTGAAATTCAACCTACATCCAAGTGGAATCGAGGACCATTGTACACACTGTTTTTCAGCAAAAAAATTATTGTGACTAGTTCAGGGAGATTAAATAGGATTTGTCATAGGATCGGGTTTTTTGTTCGCGGGGACTTTTTTTTACACATCTTTGCGGCATGAATACTCAGGATCAAACAATCAATCTCCCTGGGCTGAATCTCCCTCACTTCCAACCGGAACTAAAACGTACCGACGACAAGCTTTGGATATTCGACTCCCTGAGGAAAAAGCATTTGATTCTAACTCCCGAGGAGTGGGTTCGTCAACACTGGATTAATTTTTTGATCAACCACCATGACTACCCTAGAGGTCTGTTTTCTCTTGAGAAAGGGTTGAAATACAATCAATTGACTAAAAGGACTGATTTGATTGTATTCACCAGGGAGGCCAAGCCGTACCTGCTGATAGAATGCAAGGCTCCAAGTGTCAAGATTGACGAAAGGACATTGAACCAGGCGATGGTCTATAATCAAAATCTTGAATGTCAATATCTTGTATTGACAAACGGGCTGGTTCATATTTTTCTGGAGTATTCAGAAAACCATAAAAGGTTTGTTCAGAAGAAAGACTTGCCCTCCAGTCCAAAATAGCGCTGTTTTATATGATATAAATCAGATATTCTATAAATTGATCTGCATAGACTATTCCCTGACCAATGACTAATCATCCGACCAATACACCCTGCGCGCTATGTACTAGCCGAAAATTTTCTCTTTTCTCTGATCTCCCCGAAAATCAAGTTTGTACCATCTCGGATCACAAAAATCTAATCTCTCATCGCAAGGGGCAGATTCTCTACTACGAGGGGACAAAACCCTTGGGGATTTTCTGCATCAAATCGGGGGTGGTAAAAGTTTACAAAACGGCCTCAAATGGGAAGGAGCAGATTATACATTTGGCGCAAAAGGGTGATATTTTGGGTTATGCAGCGCTTCTTGGTGAGGAAAATTATTCGAACTCTTCCAAGATAGTCGAAGATGCCAGAATCTGTTTCGTTCCCAAAGATGTTTTTATCAGTTCCTTGCATCAGAATCCAGCGTTTTACCAGCGAGTGACAAAATCACTTAGCCATGAAATTGGCGTCATGGAAGAGAAATTGACCAATGCCACACAGAAAAGTATCCGCGAGCGCCTGGCTTATGTCCTACTTCAACTCGGCAATTCGTATGGAGTCGAGGGCGGAGGAAATCAAAAAATTGACATTATGCTCAGCAGAGAGGAAATTGCCGGGATAGTCGGTACCGCTACAGAGTCGGTGATTCGGCTTCTTTCAGAATTCAAAAAGGATAATCTGATCGAACTCGAAGGAAAGAAAATCATCCTCAAAGACCGCAGAGCTTTGGCTCGACTTTCGGATTTTTACGCCGGATAGAAACTATTGCACACTTTTCGGGTTTGTATAGAAATGAGCAATTTCTCAATTGTCAGCCCGCTTTTCAGAAAAGCCCAAATATTATTTTTTGGAATTTTACTCGTTTCCCTGCCTGCATTTTCCCAATCCTCGGCGTACAAAGTCTTGCTGGAGGGACTTTATGACAAGGATTTTCCAACGGTAAAAGCGGAGCAAATCACCAACTTGTCTAACTACCAGATTCTTGACACGAGAGAAAAAGAAGAGTTTGAAGTAAGTCATCTACGCGGCGCGACCTGGGTAGGCTATGAGACTTTCGATCTCAAGGCCTGCGAAAGTTTGGACAAAAACAAGCCTGTCTTAGTGTATTGCACGGTCGGCGCCAGATCTCAGGACATTGGCAAACAACTTCAATCCGCAGGGTTTAAGTGGGTTTACAATCTGTATGGCGGCATCATCCAATGGGCAAATTCGAGCAAACCGCTTGAAGCTGAAGGCCAACCCACCGACAAAGTGCACACGTACTCACCCACATGGGGCATTTGGCTCAAACGGGGAGAAAAAGTCAATTGATCCTACAAATGTCAGTGGGTAGACAACACACCAATTTCAGTCGTCCAATATTGACTACACTGCGTAAATGAATACCAAACACGATCTCATGAATTCACTTCGGCCTTTCCTACTCGCACTCTTTTCTGTGCTGCTTTTCTCCTGCCAAAATTCAAATCTAGGTGTCGCTGGCTCTACTCCTCAAAGTCATCAGATTTGGGATCAACTGCTCAAATCGCACGTAAAACCTGACGGGACAGTCGACTACAAGGGTTTTATCCGGGACAAAGCAAAGCTCGACCAGTACCTAAAACTCATTTCGGAGAATGCTCCCGACCGGAAAACTTGGTCAAAAAATCAGCAAATGGCGTATTGGATCAATGCCTACAATGCCTTTACCGTCAAGCTGATCGTCGATAACTACCCGGTGGAAAGCATCCGAGATCTGGGTCCAAAGTTGAAAATCCCCCTGATAAAAGACGTATGGCATTACAAGTTTTTCAAAATCGGCGGCGTTGAATCCAGTTTGGATGAGATAGAGCATTCGATCCTAAGAAAGGAATTTGAGGAGCCTCGAATCCACTTTGCCATCAATTGCGCTTCGGTTTCCTGTCCGCCTTTGCTCAATGAAGCTTTCACCGCCGAAAAACTGGAAGCCCAACTGACGAAAGTCGCGACTACCTTTATCAACGATCCGAGCCGAAACAAAATCAAAGCAGATCAAGCGCAGATTTCATCGATCTTTTCCTGGTTCAAGGGTGATTTTACGAAAAAAGGAACATTGATTGATTTTCTCAATTTATATTCCAAGGTCAAAATCAATCCGAATGCCAATATTTCTCATTTGGATTACGATTGGAATCTGAACGAATAGCTGAAGCGATTTTGGTTTCTTTTTCCCAGTTTTACAATCCATGAACAAATCCAGGCACATCGTCATCATCGGCAACGGAATCTCCGGCATCACCTGTGCCAGAACGCTGCGAAAGCTGGATTCGGAAGTCAGAATCACCGTGATCTCTGGAGAGTCAAAATACTTTTTTTCCCGCACTGCCCTGATGTACGTCTACATGGGGCACATGAAGTTTGAACATACGCAGCCTTATGAGAATCATTTTTGGGAAAAAAACCGGATCGAACTCAAAGAAGCCTGGGTCGAAAAAGTGGATTTCGATGGAAAAACCTTGGTTTTTACTTCCGGTGAAATCCTCGGCTACGATACCTTGGTGATTGCCACAGGTTCCAATCCCAACAAGTTCGGCTGGCCAGGTCAAGAGCTGAAGGCCGTTCAAGGTTTGTATTCCAAGCAGGATTTGGAACTTATGGAAGCCAATACCCGTGAGGGAGTAAGCAGCGCGGTGATAGTTGGCGGAGGATTGATCGGAATCGAAATGGCTGAAATGTTGGCCTATAAGAAGATTCCCGTGGTTTTCTTAGTGCGGGAAAAAGGCTTTTGGGACAATGTCCTGCCCAAGGAAGAATCAGAATTGGTCGGGAGGCATATCCGTGAGCATCATATCGACTTACGTCTGGAGACTGAGCTGAAGGAGATCCTTTCGGACCAAAATGGGCGTGTCCGGGCTGTCGTCACGTCAAAAGGAGAGGAGATTACCTGCCAGTTTGTGGGCCTGACTGCAGGGGTGAGTCCGAAAGTCGATTTTCTAAAAAACTCAGCACTGAACGTCAACCGTGGGGTGAAAGTGGATGCTTTTTTCCAGACTAATATTCCCGAAGTCTATGCCATCGGTGACTGTGCGGAATTTGACGCTGCGCCGGCTCCGGATCGTAAAAACATTGAGCAAGTCTGGTACACAGGACGCATGCATGGGGAGACCTTGGCTTACAGTCTCTCTAAAAAACCAGTACCCTATCGTCCTGGCGTCTGGTTCAACTCGGCCAAATTCCTCGATATCGAATACCAGACGTATGGTGTTGTTCCTGCGGTCTTTGACCCTGAAAAGGTCGAAAATTTCTACTGGGAGCATGCTTCTGGCAAAGTTTGCATTCGCATACTGATGGACTTGGAAGGAAGAATTTTAGGAGTTAACAACTTTGGGTTTCGACTTCGACATGCATTTTTTGACAAAGCCATCAGCGAAAGGTGGCCAGGTGAAAAAGTGGTCGCACAGCTGCAGAAAGCCAATTTCGACCCCGAGTTTTTCGCGCCATACTACATCGAGATCCAAAAGGCCTTTTTGGCCCAATTCGGCGGAAGTTTCCGGCCCGCCAAGAAAACATTTGTCCAAAAACTATTCGGAGCCAAGGCATGAAGATGATCGAAAAAGTAGGACTGGGTTTGTTTTTGATCGGGTTGATCGCATTTCTGGTGATTCCGTTTTTGGGAAGCTATACGCTCTTGGAAGAACAGGTTTGGGAAAACACCAAAGACATTCACCAAGAGAAAATGGCGGAACTCCTAGCCCCGATGTATGGCAAGGAATATGGTTCCAACTTCTCTTTTCTGTCCGCTTTTCGCGAAAATTTCAATTCGTACAACGACCAACTGAAATCCGAGCAAGTCTGGGATCAAGTCATTTGGGACGATTACTCCTTCCCTTTGGCCAAAGCTGCCCTGCAAAGTCCGGTTCGGGATAATCCTTGGCTGTTCTTTGGAGTATCCCTTGGATTGGCCGCTTTGGGCGGGTTTTTGTACAACTTTCGTCAGCACGCGGATGAACCTGCCGGGGTCAAAAACAACGGAATTTTCCACTCTTCCATGAAAAACCGAGGGCTTCTCGGGATGCTGACTGGCTCGCTGCTGATCCTGTTTTACATCGTGTTATACTGGTTTCCGGCTTATTTGGTGAATCTGGTCTGGATGGTTAATCCTATTTCGGAGTGGCTTTCCGGCGGGCCTGCGAGTCAGTGGTTTCTGTACGGACTGATCTACACGCTGGCGATATTGGTGATGGGCGTCCGCATGTTTCGCAAGTATCGCGGCAACAAATACCAGCAGCTACGCACCGCATCGGTGATGTTTTTCCAGACGGCCTTTGCCTTCCTGATTCCGGAGATCTTGGTTTTGCTCAATCAGCCGTATTTCGATTTCAAAAACATCTGGCCGCTCGACTACGATTTCTTCTACGATTACCAGATCGACACCTTCCTGTCGAGTGGAGGAGTCGGTATGTTCATGCTCATTTGGGGAATCTTGCTGATCATCGTCGGAGTACCGGTATTCACTTATTTCTTTGGAAAGCGCTGGTATTGCTCCTGGGTTTGTGGCTGTGGAGGTCTGGCTGAGACGGTGGGAGATCCGTATCGGCAGCTTTCTGACAAGTCGGTAAAAGCTTGGAAATACGAGCGATGGATCATTCACTCGGTGTTGGTTTTGGCCGTAGTGATGACCGTTGTCACTATCGCCAACTATTTTTCCGGCTTTGCTTTATTGGGAAACGTGACCAACCAGCTACATTCGTTTTACGGCTTTGCAATCGGGTCAGTCTTCGCAGGCGTGGTCGGAACGGGCTTCTATCCCTTTATGGGAAATCGGGTTTGGTGCCGTTTCGGATGTCCTTTGGCGGCCTACCTTGGGATCGTACAGCGCTTCAAGTCGCGCTTTCGCATCACGACCAACGGCGGACAGTGCATCTCCTGCGGAAATTGCTCGACCTACTGTGAAATGGGAATTGACGTCCGCTGGTATGCGCAGCGCGGCCAAGAGATCGTTCGTTCCTCCTGCGTCGGCTGTGGTGTATGCTCGGCGGTTTGTCCACGAGGCGTGCTAAAATTGGAAAATGGCCCGGAGGAAAACCGAATCAACGAACTGCCAATTATCATTGGCAATGACTCCATCAAGATCAAGCTCTAAATGATTTTTATCTATTTCCTGTGTGTGCTCTATGGCTTGGGAATGCTGTTTATTTTCATTTACAGCCTTGCGCAGGGACACTTGTTGCTTCATTTTCTAAAATCAAAAAAAAACCACAGCCTGTCGCCGCCAAAGGCACCAAAGACTTGGCCAAAAGTCACGGTTCAGCTTCCTATTTTCAACGAACTCTATGTCGTCGAGCGCTTGATTGACGCGATAGCAAAGCTGAATTATCCCAGGGAATTGCTGCAGATCCAGCTCTTGGATGACAGTACGGATCAGACGGTAGACTTGGTCAATGAAAAGCTAAAAGAGTTTCCCGAAATTGACTTTCAATACATTCATCGAACAGATAGGGTTGGCTTCAAAGCCGGAGCGCTGCGTGAAGGCATGGAGAAAGCCACCGGAGAATTCATCGCTATTTTCGATGCGGATTTTGTCCCAGATCCAAATTTCTTGCTGAGTACGATCCCGTATTTTTCTTCGGAAAAGATCGGGATGGTACAGACCCGATGGACTCATCTCAACCGTAATTATTCTGTCTTGACACGCCTACAGGCGCTGGCCTTAGATACCCATTTTCTGATTGAGCAGACTGGGCGAAATAATCAGGGTGCTTTTATCAACTTCAACGGCACAGGCGGAATCT
Organism: Algoriphagus jejuensis; assembly: GCF_039523455.1. Taxonomy (NCBI): domain Bacteria; kingdom Pseudomonadati; phylum Bacteroidota; class Cytophagia; order Cytophagales; family Cyclobacteriaceae; genus Algoriphagus; species Algoriphagus jejuensis. Next base: position 60,004 of record NZ_BAAAFI010000009.1, read on the forward strand.
GGCGAAAAAGCTGCATTTACGACGCCGGCAACTGGCACGACGACACACTGACGGAAGATCTGGACTTAAGCTATCGGGCTCAACGCAAAGGCTGGCAGTTTGTCTATCGTCCAGAGATCGAGTCTCCGGCGGAGCTTCCTCCGATCATGTCCGCGGTGAAATCACAGCAGTTTCGCTGGACTAAAGGCGGGGCAGAATGTGCCATGAAACATTTCGGAAAAGTGCGTCAGGAAAATCTCCCATTCCGCGTCAAATTTCACTCCTTTGCGCACCTCTTCAACTCGGTCATCTTCATCGCGGTGCTGGTGACAAGTCTCAGTAGTATCGGAGTTTGGTGGGCGGGTGAGCAAGGCCTGATTCCGTCAAATTGGGTTCAGATTTCGGGCGTTTTTCTCGTCGGCTTTGCACTGATCGCGGGCACCTATTTGGTATCTTTTTTCTTTGAGGGGCGCTCATTTCTGAAGTCGGCATGGAGTGCCATTTGGCAATTGCCACTCTTTCTTTCTGTGTCGATGGGTTTGGCGCTGCACAACGCACAGGCAGTTTGGGAAGGGCTTTCCGGTAAGAAATCTCCTTTCATCCGAACACCAAAATTCAATCTGGAGTCCGGCAAAGAGCGGCTTTCGCTCAATAGATACCTCATTCATCGCATGCCCGTCACAACCTGGCTGGAGGGTGTTTTGGCTGTGCTTTTTTGGGGGATGGTGGTGTTGGCTTTTGTTACTGGCAATTTCCTGTTTCTCCCCTTTCATGCGATGCTCGCAGTCGGCTATAGTCTGGTTTTTGTCAAATCGTTTAATTCCTACGGCCTCGGCCGCTAGCCTAATCAGATGTCCAATTCTCCTATTATTGATGTGATTATCCCCGCGTATAACGAGGAGAAATCCATTCCAAAAGTAATCGCCGAAATCCCGGACTTCGTCCGGCACATCGTTGTGGCCAACAATAATTCCACGGATAGGACGGGTGAAGTAGCGGACGCAGCTGGCGCAGCTGTGGTTTTCGAAGCTAAAAAAGGGTATGGAAAAGCCTGTCTAACTGCAATGGACTGGATCAAAAAGCAGGAGATCCAGCCCGATATCGTGGTGTTTTTGGACGGCGATTACAGTGACTATCCGGAGGAAATGAAGGAGTTGATCCAGCCGATCTTGAATGGAAGCTCGGATATGGTAATTGGTTCGAGAGCTTTGGGACAACGGGAAAGCGGCTCGATGACTTTGCCGCAGGTCTTTGGCAACTGGCTGGCGACGACCATGATGCGATACATGCAGGGAGCCAAGTTCACGGATCTTGGGCCGTTCCGCGCCATCGTTTGGAGCAAACTTCTTGGTCTTAGCATGGTAGACCAAAACTACGGCTGGACCATTGAGATGCAGATCAAGGCCCACAAAGCTGGCCTGCGCTACACCGAGGTGCCGGTCAATTACCGCAAGCGAATCGGCGTATCCAAGGTCAGCGGGACAGTCAAAGGCGTATTTGGAGCGGGGTATAAGATTATTTTGACGATATTTAGATATTGGTAAATCAGTTGGCAGTAGTCAGTCACAGTAGGCTTTGCTACACGATGATCGATAGATTTGCAATAGAAACATGAAAATTGCCCTTTCCAAATACGGACTTATTCAATCTCTTCTACCCTTTTCGTTTGTCTCCATGCTTTTGTTTTCCTGCAGCACCTCCAGCAGAGATGGGGTGGAGGAGGAGCAGTTTGCCAAGTACTGGTATCAGGGAAAAGCCGAGATCAATGTCTTTGATCTTCAGCAAAGCCGCTATGGGGAGAATCGTCCGGGAAAGGCCGTGATGATCTTTGTGACGGAGGATTTTTCGAAGAAAAAACAGGTTAAGCTCGACAACCCGCAGGACAACGCATCGGATGCGCAAAAGGTGATGAAGCTTAATATGACCCGTGAATTCGTGACGGGTGTCTATCCCTACCATACGATGCTGTCGGTTTTTACACCGGTGTATGACGAGGCCTATTCTCCCAAAATCACCGCTTCGATGACTGAATGGTGCGGACAGTCGTTTACACAACTCAACTTCAAAAGCGGGGGGTATCAAGTAAAGCAATTTTCCTACTTTGAGTCGGAGGGGGATTTGGAATCGAAGATCAACGCCATGCCAGAAGATGAACTGTTCAACAGAATCCGGCTCAACCCGGATTTGGTAGTTTCCGGCAACCAATTGCTTATCCCAAGTTTGATTTTCCAGCGTTTCTCACACCTTCCTTTAAAGCCTGAAAACGCAGAAATATCAAAGCGCGACGCAGGTTCCAATCAAGCAGAAATCCTAGTCGAATATGCCGGCATTGGCCGAAAACTCACCATCCGATACCAACAGTTTTTTCCGTTTGAAATTATCTCTTTTGAGGAAGCTTGGACAAAGGAAAACGGCAAAACCGAAATCACCACAGCAACCCGTACCCAAATGAAAATGCTCGATTATTGGAATCAAAATGAAAAAGTCTTCGAACCACTGAGAAACGAGCTGGGACTTTGAGACCGACGATGAAGCTTGCCGTTCAGGTTATGCTAGTCATTTTGATGCTGGCAGGTGTGTATTTTTTGGGGAACCTGATACCACGAACCGACTTTCGATCCACCTTGGGGCTTTTTGTGATTCTTTTTGGGTTGATGTTTTTGATCTTCGGGCTTTCTGAAGAAAAAACTCCCTGGTTCTTTATTTTCATCGCTGGACTTTTGCTACGGTTTTCGCTTTTCCTGGCCATTCCGCAGTGGTCTGAAGACTATGCGCGCTTCCTTTGGGACGGAGAAATCCTTCGGCTCAACGAAAATCCGTATGCTGAAACACCTGCAGAATTCCTTCAAAATCACCCCCTGGAATCCTCACCGATCCTCAAGCAGCTCTTTCCGCTACTCAACTCTCCGGAGTACTATTCCGTCTATCCGCCCTTAAATCAGGGTATATTTTGGCTTTCTGCCAAAGCTGCCAATGGCTTGCTTGCCAACGGGATCATCAGTCTTCGGTTGCTGTTGCTTTTGGGGGAGATCGGTGTTTTTATGCTGTTTCTTAAACTGTTGACTGCCTTCCAACTACCGCAAAAACTCCTTTGGCTATACTGGCTCAATCCGCTCGTGATCTTGGAAATCACGGCAAACCTTCATTTCGAGGGTTTAGTTTTGCTCCTGCTTTTGGCGACCGTGTTGGCGCTGAAAAACGAGCAACCCTCTACTGCGGGGAGCTTTTGGGGGCTGGCAATCGGAGTTAAATTATTGCCACTACTCTTGCTTCCGACATTTGTCTTTTTCCCTGAGACTAAAAAGAACACGCTGTTCTGGTTTGGGAGTTTAGTCGCGGTTTTAGTCAGCTTCTTTTGGCTGCTGCTGGATTCTTCCTGGATGAATTTCTTCCAGAGTTTGACTTTGTACCAGGGTAAATTTGAGTTCAATGCCTCGGTGTATTACCTGCTTCGGGAGGTCGGATTTTGGATCTATGATTACAATACTATCGGTATGTTGAGCAAAATGCTGAGTGTGTTGACCTTGGGATTGGTGGTTTATTTTTCTTGGAAAAAGAAACCGAGCACCCTTCCCGAACTGGTGGACCTGTGGGTATTAATCTACCTCGTTTACTTGGTTTTGCAGCCAGTGGTGCATCCTTGGTACCTGATTCCCGCTTTTGGTTTGAGCATGTTGACAGGCCGGAGTACTTTTGTGATATGGTCTTTTGCGGCGATCTTTTCGTATCGAGCTTATAGCGGTGCGATTGTAGCAGAAGGTCCGCTTTTTCTCACGATTGAGTACCTTTTAGTACTTGGAGGCATCTGTCTGGATTATTTTCTCCCAAAATCAAAGCTTAATTTAAAGTCATGAAATCGCTGATTCGTCTTTTGGTAGGCGTCGTGCTGTTGACGCAATTTTCCTGCGGGGATAATCCCGAAAAACAAGCCCATGCGCTGCTTCAAAAATCAATGGAAGCCCATGGCGGAGCAGACAAGTGGGAGGAAATGAGCAGTCTGAAATTTCGCAAATGGACAAAGTTGATCAATGAAGATGGGTCGGTCGAAAGCGAAATTACTCAGCAGATGGAGTTTCGGTTCAAGCCTTATTTTGAAGGCAAAATGACCTGGACAAAGGATAGCCTGGTGCATGTCGTGACTTGGGATGGATCGCTAATGCACTACCTAATGGGAGCGAATGAAGTGAAAAACCCAAGTTTTTTGGCTTCGAAAAAGAAAGACCTAGACGCTGCATTTTATGCGGTGGCACAACCTTGGAAACTGATGGATGAGTCGGCTAAATTGACCTATGAAGGTCAAAAGACCTTGGAAAACGGGAAGCTGGTGGAAGTCATCCGAGTCGATTATGGGCCGGGCACGGATGTTTGGTACTTTTACTTTGATCCCAATTCTGCCATGCTGGTAGCCAACGAAGTGCAGACGAACGATCATCGAAGTCTAATCTATAACCTGAGCTTCGTGGAGGCCGATGGGCTACGACTTCAGGGGATCCGTGAAAGCTGGCGAGTCGACGAAAACGGCAAAAAGGTTTTCCTCAGAGCGGAGTATAGCTATACTGACTATGTCATTGCCGATTGATTTTAGGCCAACAGTCGACAGACCACGGACGACAGGTCTCTATCGAACTTTAATCGTTTTGCCAGATAAATCCCGACTTTTGACAACTGCCGACCAATCTTTGATCAGCGATTTCTTAAGTCTACTATCTTGAGTCTCAAGCTTTCTTTCCCTATGAAACTACCCTTCTACTTCTTTTTCTTTCTTTTAGCCCTTCAGTTCACCGCCTGTGATCATCGATCAGACGCCCAGAAAATCGTCGATGCATCCATTGAAGCGCATGGCGGCGAGAACTTTGCAGGCTCACAGATCGAGTTTGATTTCCGGGACAAACACTACACGATCCACAAGACACCTTCAGCTTTCGAATACATCCGCGAGTTTAGCGACTCAACCGGTACGGTCAAAGATGTGCTGAACAACGCCGGCTTTGTCCGCACCGTCAACGGCGTGAAAATCGATACACTGACCGAAGAACGAATCGGCGCTTTCTCCCGATCTGTCAATTCAGTCGCCTATTTTGCCTTTTTGCCTTACGGACTCAATGACGACGCGGCGGTCAAGACATTTCTAGGCGAAACTGAGATCAAGGGCAAAAAGTACAATATGGTAAAAGTGACTTTTGCGCAGCAAGGCGGGGGAGAACATTTCGAAGATGAGTTTCTCTATTGGTTTGGCACCGAGGACTCGCTTATGGAATACATGGCGTACAGCTACCATACCGACGGAGGGGGCTTGCGAATGCGGGAGGTCAGCGGGAAATCGGAGGTCGGCGGGATTATTTTTCAAAACTACCTGAACCTCAAGCCTGCTGATGAAAAAATTCCTGTGGAAATGATGCAAGAACTTTACCTTGCAGGAAAGCTGGAGGTACTGTCCGAGATCAATCTCGAAAATATCACCGTCCAACCGCTACCTAACTAAGACAAGAACCCAAACCCCATCCGATGAAGCCTTGGTCTAGTAAATATCTTTTCAGTACCGTCGGCTTGATCGCTTTGAGTTTTTTGGTGTGGTTTTTCATCCCTGTCGAAAGCTTGGTGGTCGCCACCGAAAAATGGAAAGGCGTGTGCTGGGTCGGCAGTAGGCAAGCACTTCGGGGAGGTGAATTTTTGGCACTGAGCGCTACTGGTGCAAATGCTCTCTCCCAGACTCCCTTCGGCTGGCAAAGTGAAAAAAATAACCCCCAGATCAATTGGGACTTGAGTAACGACAAGCGCTGGTGGGGTGAGACTCCTCGTGGGATTCAGGTGACGCTGGATTCATCAGCCAGCTACGGCATCAAAAATATGCTGAAGCCACACCTCTGGGTCCGAAGTGGCTGGGTGGGAGAGATTGAGATGGAGTCGGAGGAGGATTGGAAGACTTGGTTTGCCAATTACCAGAATTTCATCTTGGACTACGCCCGACTCGCAGAAGAGTTGAAAATGCCGATGCTGTGCGTTGGTACTGAGTTGGAGAAGACCTCGACGCGGGAGCAAGACTGGAGAAATGTGATCGCAGAAGTCAGGAAGGTTTATTCCGGCAAGATCACCTATGCCGCAAATTTCACGGAATTTGAAAAGGTGAAATTCTGGGACGCGCTGGACTACATTGGCGTGCAGGCTTATTTTCCTTTGGCCAAAGGCCATCATCCAAGTTTGGAAGAATTAAAAGACTCTTGGGAAGCTCACCTGCCGAAGGTGGAGAGAGTAGTGAGGAAATTTAAAAAAACCGTTTTGTTTACGGAGATTGGCTATTGCAATACGGCTGATGCGGCAATCGAACCCTGGGTTTGGCCGAGCGAACGCAAAGGAATCGAATTTTCCGAGGATGTTCAGGCGTTGTGTTATGAAGCATTTTTTGAAACAGCTTGGAAAAAGGAATGGCTGGCTGGTGTGTTTTTTTGGAAATGGTTTCCTGAAAAACACGATCGAGAACCTGATTTCACTCCTCAGGGTAAAGCCGCCGAAAAGGTAATGAAGGAGTACTTCACATCCAGTTGAAAATCAAAGTTCTGTGTGGCTTTTGTCGCAGATCGGAAACCTATTCAAATCTAGAATTGTCGGTATCTAATTGAATTTGCTTTTTCACCAGTTCACACAGAGAAATCATGAAGATAAACATGGGAAGGATAGATAGATCCGTTCGCTTGTTGATCGCCTCCGTCCTGAACAGCATTTACTTTTCCGGAGTCGTCACCGGCTTTGGGAGATTGTGACCTTGGTTTTCGTCGGAACTATGGTGTTAATTAGCATGGTGTGCAATTGCCGGCTTTACAGCGTATTGGGCTTTTACACTGCATCGAAAGGCACGATTGTCTGAGTTCAAGTAGAAAGTTGAAAGGCTTTGGTGACGGGTGTCCTTGAAAACAGGAGCATTTGCTTCCGGTTTTTTTATGTGCTTTCTGCGCATAGGTACGAACTTCATTTATTTTTTTGTTAAATAGCCTTCGCAAAACCAAAAAAAATACAGATAGCTATGAATCGTAGAAGAGAATTTTTGAAGTCCACCGGTTTGGCAGGTTTAGGCTTGTTCGGGGCCGGTAGCGCATTGGCCGGTGATTTTCAAACCCTGCCCATGGAGGCGAAATATGGCGCCTCCAGGGTCCAATCCTTTAACATGTGTGGCTTTGCTGCACCAAAAATCGAAACTGTTCGCATTGGGATTGTAGGCTTGGGGCAAAGAGGTCCTGGAGCGGTGGATCGTCTCAGTAAGATTGAAGGAGTTGAGATCAAAGCGCTGTGTGATCTGCGTCCTGAAAAGGCCGAAAAAGCCAAAAAGTCTCTGGAAGGTACCCCTCATAATCCCGAGCTTTATTCAGGAAACGTCTATTCCTGGAAGAAGATGTTTGACCGTCCGGACTTGGACTTGATCTACATCGCAACACCTTGGGATTGGCACGTGCCGATGGCTGTCTATGCCATGGAAGCAGGCAAACACACGGCTGTAGAGGTGCCTGCTGCCCGTACTTTGGAAGAATGCTGGCAACTGGTCGAAACATCCGAACGCACCAAAAAACACTGCATGCAGTTGGAAAATTGCTGCTATGATTTTTTCGAGTTGATGACGCTGAGAATGGCCCGCGAGGGGTATTTCGGAGAAGTTCTGCATGTGGAAGGGGCCTATATCCACGATTTGCTGGCCCTGAATTTTAACAAAGACGGCTATCAGGATATGTGGAGACTGAAGGAAAACTTCAGAAACGGCAACCTCTATCCAACCCACGGCTTGGGTCCGATCTGCCAGATTTTGAACATCAACAGAGGAGACAAGATGGACTACCTGACGTCTCTGTCCACGAATGATTTCCAGATGAAAGCCAAGGCGGAGGAATTGGCTGCGACCGATCCGTTTTTTGGATCTTATGCTTCCAAGTCTTTCCGGGGAAATATGAATACCACCGTGGTGAAGACGAACCACGGCAAGTCGATTATGATTCAGCACGATGTCACTTCGCCGAGACCCTATTCCCGATTGCATGTGGTCAGCGGCACGGAGGGCTACGCCCAAAAGTATCCCGATCAAAAAGTAGCCAAAGGCCATGGTTGGCTGAAGGACGATGAAATGAAGGAATTGCAGGCGAAGTACACGCCGGAGATCGTGCAGAAAGTCGGTGAGCTCGCAAAGCAGATCGGCGGTCACGGAGGCATGGACTTTATGATGGACTGGAGGCTGATCGATTGCCTGAGAAATGGTTTGCCACTGGATCAGGACGTGTACGATGCCGCCACTTGGAGCTGCATCACGCCGATGAGTGAGTGGTCAGTAGCCAATCGCTCCAATTCGATTGACATTCCTGATTTCACAGGTGGAAGCTGGAAAACCAACAAGCCTGTGCCCATCACGCTGGAAGGCGGCGGTACAACCAAAGTTAGAGTGTAATAGCTAAGGTCTGATCTGGCGGATTTATGACTTGGTAGTAAAAGCCAGCGATGGGTTAACCAGGATCTGAATAGATAATTGCCACAGATACACGGCTTTAATCAGTGTATCTGTGGCTTTATTGTTTTGGACGATTCACCGCGGTGGTGCTAATCCCCACTTTGAAAAATCCTGCTTCTGGAGAAGCAGGATAACTTTACTTTTCTGACAAAGCAACGGCGACTGCCTCACTCATCTTTTTCCGATCTCCTTTCATCCCGCTTAAGTCCACGACTGCTACCCGTCTAAAATCGACCGGATGACTTTCGCTTTGGAGTGAGATGTAGCCTTCTTTCAACAGCATGCCGTCAATTTTTACCGCAGGATCGACTGGGCTTACGTTGCCTCCGCCGATTTGTGGTTTGAAATAGCTGAAAACGGTATCGACACCGACCAGATGATGGACTTCTTCATCTCCCAAAACGATGAAATTTGCCGTCACCCACTGATCGCCATGGTAGGTCTGCGAGCTGGAGTTGATGCAATGCGGGGTGAAAAGTGTGTCTGCCATCACGACGTTTGTGCCGGGGGTGCAGAGGTTGCAGGTCGTTCGCGGATCTTTCCCGTTGCCGCCAAGAAACTGCGCTTCGATGGAGATCGGGAAATTTTGATCTTTAAGCATCGTCTTTGGATCTTGAGAATGTAGCATTGCACCGCTGTTTCTCAAAGCCCAACCTTCGCCTCCCGGACATTGCTCACCGACGAAGCGATATTCAACCTGCAGCAAGTAGTAGGAAAATGGTTTTTTGTAGAAAATATGCCCGTACTGTTGCTCAAACTGGGTATATCCGTCATACCGCACTTTTATCAAGCCATCTTCTACCCGAAAGGTATTTGCAAAATTTTCGTCCAAATCGTGGGTGCGGATTTTAATCGACCAGTCCTTAATGTCTTTTCCGTTGAATAGTGAAATCCATTTGGTTTTGGTAGGTCTATTTGCGCTAAGAGCCGTGAAGCCGGCTACGAGCAGGAGCAACAAAGCTACAATTGGGAGGTAAGTTTTTGATTTATTCATTGCTTGGGATTTTTGATTGGTCTGAGTACAGCCCAGACGGGATAGTGATCTGAGAAAGAAATTTGATCCAGTACTTTGTAATCAACTAATTCAAACTTGCGGGAATCATACCAAATGTAGTCGATTCTTCCACCATTTTCTGGTGTTCCGTAAGTGTTTTGAGGATTTCCCGCCTCAGCACCGGCTTCTTTCCAGTGCTCCGGGATTCGCTGATATTCCGGAGAATCAGGGGTGAAATTCAAGTCCCCAACCCAGATCACCGGCTTGTCCAGCGAGTCTGCATACGCGATTATTGAATCCACCTGGGCTATTCTGTTTTCCTCAAATTGATGGCATAGATGGGTAGCACCGAAATAAAACTCCAGATTGTTTTTGGCCATTGATTTTACCCATGCCATCGCCCGAGGTTCACCGCCAGCCGGGATGGGCAGATTGATGGTATGGTAATTGGTTCCGCTTTTTGCCAAGATTCCTTCTCCGTATCCGCCTCCGTCATAGTCCATTGCTTTGCCAAAATAACTTTGATATCCGCTGCGCTCACCCAGTTGGCTGACATAGTCAATCGGCTTTTCATTGAACCGCGACGACCTCGCTGTCATGCTGTCGACCTCCTGCAGCGCAATGACTTCTGGCTGCAATTGAATGAGGAGATTGGAAATTTCTTCTAAATTGGAGACTGAGGGACGGTCGGCTCGCTCCCCATGGAGGATGTTATAGGTTAAGATTTTGATCTCCTGAGCGGAAAGTGGAAATGCAAGCAGGGAGCTTAGGGTCAAGACGAAAAGAAATTGCTTCATAGCCAAATGTATAAAATAGTGTTTTACTCCTGCCGCCATAAATCATAAAGCAACAAGAAATAGATAGTTTGTTGGTGTGGATTCCTGAAAATTTATTGCAAAGTAAACTCATCGCTAAACAGCAAAAACAGAATTTTTGAAATGGAAAAACAATCACCGAAAACAGTTCGATTTGAATCTTTTTGCCGAGTTTTTAACAAAGCCGGGCTGAAATGAAGATCTTAAAAATAGCCGCGATCGTTTTTGGGTCACTTTTAGCCCTAGCAGGAATGGCGGTCTATGTAGGAGTAAACTGGGTCAACGAAAACCTAGAATCACTGATTAACGCTAATCCAGACCGTACCTACGATATCAACTTCGAAGAGGTGGACTTTAACTATATCCGTCGGGTGATTTTTATCGAAGAGGTAAAAATCAGTCCTGTCGGTGGAAAAAAAGGGGTTTTTGTAGATGGGCGGGTTGAGCAGGTGGCATTGAACAAGCTCAACCTATGGAGACTTTTTCTTCATCAAGAGTTGGTGCTGGAAGAGCTCGTTTTTGTGGAGCCTCTACTCGTGGTCTACGTCCCTGAGGAAAATCCCGATAAAGAAAGAGCCGGTGAAGGACTCAAGAACCTTTTTGGTGATATCCTTTCGCGCGGGAAGATTGAAAATTTTGAACTTGGCCAAGCCAGTGTCCAGCTGATGAAGAACGGGGATCAAATCGGAACTCTGAATAATTTAAATATTCTCGCTTCGGAGCTTGAAACAGACTCACTGAAGTGGGAAAAGCCTATTCCGTTTGATTACGGGAGGATTTTTATTTCGATTGACGGCATGGATCACGAGTTGCCCAATTCGCAGCGCTTTTCGGTCGGAAAGGTGGAGTTTGATACGAGGACTCAGGAGCTGACGCTTGTAGGATTGTCCTTGAAGTTTCCGGACGGGTTCAAAGCTGCCTCGAGTCAAATGGAGTATCAGATTGATTTGATCGAATTTGAGCTGGATTCGATGAGATTTTCAGGTCTCGAGGCCAATAGCAACCTGTATTCAGATCCGGATGTCAGGGCAGGGAAGCTAGAGCTTTCGGGGTTGGTTTTAAAAGACTTTAGGGATAAAAATCTCCCGAGACCGCATGACGATATCAAGCCACTGTTTCAGGGAATGGTCATGAAAATCCCTTTCCCGCTAAAACTAGACACTTTGAGTGTCTTGCATAGCAGCGTTATTTACAGCGAAGCCGTGCCGGATTCGGATGAGATTTGGGAGTTTCACTTGGATCATCTGAATGGACAGTTTGTCAACATCACCTCTATTCCCGAATACCAGTCCAGATTAAACCTTTTCGAAGGGGATTTTACTGCGAAAATAAACGGTGCCGGATCGATGGTAATAGATTTTGACATTCCCTATAGCAGAGATGAATTTGATCTCAATGTCGAACTCACTGATTTTCCGCTCTCCAAAATCAACGAAATCCTAAACCCGATTATGAACGGGGAGATAATATCCGGAGATCTGCATCGGCTATCTCTCCACATGCAGGCGGATTCGATGAAAGCCACCAATAAATTTGTCTTTGACTACACCGACCTGAAATTCAATCTTTTCAAGAAAGAGTCTCAGGAGAAAAACAAGGTTATGTCGACTGTCGCCAATATCCTGTTGAAAGAGTCGAATATGCCCGGTGAAAACAACTACACCCTGCCTGAGTATAGTACAGAGCGTAACCGACTTCGTGGACCGTTTCATTTGATCTGGAATGGCACCAAGGAAGGAATGTTGCTGACGATACCTGGAGGCGCGGCTCAGACTATTCTCAATCCTGCGAAAAAGTAAAAAGCCAGGAAAACCTGGCTTTCGCTTAGAGTCTGAGCTAATTGGGTTGATTCCTTGAAACGATTTTTCAGTCAAATAGCCTTCCGAGATTGGCGAATCCTTCCTTAAATGATTTGAGCGAATCTCCGAGGACGTCTTTTATTTCCTCCCATTTGTCCTCAGCGTCATCTTCGATGCCGTCAATCTTGGCTTCGAGCGCATCCTTCTTTGCCTTCAGTGCATCGACTTTTTCCTGAAACTCCTCTTTCAGCTCAGCGGAGAGATCGTCTTTCTTTGCATCAAGCTCCTTGATTTTTGACTTCGCATCGGCAAGTGCTTCAGCTGCTTTGGCTTTTATTTCTTCTTTTGTCATGGTAAAAATGAGTTAAAAATGATGTCTAAAAGTTAGCGATAATTTCAGCTCGTTTTTCAATCACTTATCACTGATCGTGTTCTTTTGCAACTAGTTGACGAAAGATAGACTAGCTACAATTTTCTGATTTTTCGCATCTCTGCCGCTACTTCTTTTTCCATCGGAAAAGGACATTCTTCCAGTTTGGCAACGATATTTTGGTAGTTGACATCGTCTCGGTTTTGTGAAAGTTTGGCGTTGGCCTGTACTTCTTCGATCGTGATCTCAAAACCCACCAAAGCGCGAACTTGCTTTTGTACGTAGTCGGCTGACAGGGTTTCGACGCTGACTCGGTTTGGCCGGCCGGCTTCATACACGTCTACCAGCGACTTCAGATGCGCCATCAGTTCCCCGCCTTCGATGATTCGGACTTTGCCATAAACATGAACGGCCAGGTAGTTCCAAGTTGGGACGTTTTCGTGATTATACCACGAAGAGGAGATGTAAGCATGAGGTCCTTGGAAGATCACCAAAACCTCGTCTTGGTTCATGATTGACTTCCATTGCGGATTCGCTTTGGCGATATGGGAGCCCAATGTCGGGTTTCCTTCGGCGTTTTGGCCAAAAACGAATGGAATATGCGTAGCCCAGGGTCGCCCGTTTACTTGACTCACAAGAGTAGCAAACGCATTCTTTTGAATGAACTCGATGATTTCAGGTTCGTTTTGCCAAGTGTTGATCGGATGGATGTACATGGGAGTGGTAATTTGAGTTATAAGAACGTCCGGGTTTCTTTCGGTGATTCGAGAATTTTGGCTGCCTGAAGTGAAAAAAACGTTTCTGATCCACAAACAACTGGCTCAATGTAGTGGGCGCTTTTTAATCATGCCGCCTTTGGTGTCCTTGATCGGGTATTGGATCACAAAAGCTCTCGGGTCGATCTTGTCGATTTCAGTTTGAATCTTGGTAATCTCCAGTCGCGTCACGACGCAAAAGAGTACGTTTCTATCCGGGTTTTTAGCTTTTTCCCCAAATCCTCCATCGGCTTTAAATGCCGTCACGCCTCGGCCTAGATCATACGTGATTTTGGTCTTGATCTCATCAGAAAAATCCGAAATGATCATAACCCCGATGTATTCTTCGACCCCGTTGATCAAAAAATCAACCGTGCGGGAAGCCGAAAAATAGGTCAACATGGAATACATCGCCGTCTCCAGATTCACCATTATCGCTGCTACGATAAACAGGAAGACGTTGAACACCGTGATAAAGTCTCCAACCGTGAGGCTTGATTTGCGCGAAACTGAGATAGCCAAGACTTCTGTGCCGTCTATCACTGCTCCGCCACGAATGGCAAAGCCGATGCCCGCACCAAGAAAAAATCCACCAAACACCGCGATCAACAATTTATCGGCCGTAATTACCGGCATTTCGATGAAATGAACCAAGAGTGCCAAGGCCAGAATTGCCATGGTGCTTTTGATTGCAAAGCCTAGAGACAACTGCCGATAACCGAGGTAGATGAACGGTAAATTGACCAACAGGATCAGAATGGAGAGATCCAGTGGGGTCAGGATTTCCAACAGCAGCGACATACCCATGGCGCCTCCGTCAAAGAAATTGTTGGGCAATAAAAAACTTTTCAGACCTATGCTCGCCATCACGACCCCAAGGCCGATGAACAACGCGTCCTTGATCTGTCTCCAGATTGTAATTCTCTTTACCCAGGATGCATTTTTTATTTCTAACAGTCTTTTTGGCATGTTCAAAAGTAACTTATTCCAATAGGTTTTCGGAACCAATTTCTTTGCGATTTTTTTCACTTCTTGCAATTGATCCTTCTTTATAGTTCCCCTTAACCCGAACTTTTTGATGCAAATCACTATTGAAAATATTCTTTTGATTGGCTCACTCCTGCTGATCTTCAGCATTTTGGCCAGCAAAACCGCCGGAAGAGCGGGGATTCCAGTCCTGCTGCTGTTCTTGGGGGTCGGAATGCTGGCCGGTACGGATGGAGTTGGAAAGATCGCCTTTGACGACCCAGGAATTACCCAGTTTCTGGGAATATTGTCACTTACTTATATTTTGTTTTCCGGAGGTCTGGACACCAAATGGGAGTCGATCAAGCCAGTATTGAAGCCTGGGCTGCTGCTCTCCACTCTCGGAGTTTTGCTTACGGCGGTTTCAGTGGGGCTGTTCGCAAGTTTGGTGGCTGGCTTGAGCTGGAAAGAAGGTTTGCTGCTCGGCGCGATCGTCTCTTCTACAGATGCAGCAGCTGTTTTTTCCATTTTGCGAAGCAAAAGTATTGGCCTCAAAGGTAACCTGCGACCGATGTTGGAGTTTGAGTCGGGAAGCAATGACCCTATGGCATTTTTCCTCACGATTGGATTGACTTCCTGGCTGAGTTTGGAGGGGTTTAGCCCGGTGGATTTGATTCCAATGTTTTTGAAGCAGATGTTTTTTGGAGCTGCAGCAGGTTATTTGCTTGGAAAAGGAATCGTCTTTCTGATCAACAAGATCAATTTGGAATACGAAGGCTTATATCCGGTTTTGATGCTGGGCTTGGTGGTGTCGGTCTATACATTGACAGATTTGATCGGAGGCAATGGTTTTTTGGCAGTCTATCTGAGTGCTATTACCATGAACCAAAGCCGGATGCTCCACCACAAAAGTCTCATCAGGTTTTTTGACGGAATCGCGTGGCTGATGCAGATTGTCATGTTTTTGACTCTTGGGCTGCTGGTGTTTCCCTCTCAGATCTTACCTGTGGTCGGCATCGGTTTCGTTATCGCGGTTTTTCTGATGTTTGTCGCAAGACCCCTCGGCGTATGGGTCTCCTTGTCTTTTTTTAACTACAAAAACCGGGAAAAGCTATTTGTCAGCTGGGTAGGACTGAGGGGGGCGGTTCCAATTGTTTTTGCTACTTTCCCCTTAATTGCAGGAGTGGAACAGAGCAATCTGATCTTTAACATTGTCTTTTTCATTGTCATTACCTCAGTAGCACTGCAGGCGACTACGCTTGCCAAGGTTGCAGGATGGCTTCACTTGGCCGTCCCAGAGGGGTTGAAGAGAAAAAGTCTGTTGGACTTGGAACTTTCTGAGGATTTTAAAAATGCCTTAGTCGAGGTGATACTTCCTCCAGGATCACTGGTGGACGGCAAGAAAATCCTTGAATTGAATTTCCCCAAGACTTCCCTGATTGTTTTGGTCAACAGAAACGATAAATTCATCACTCCCAACGGTGGTACTGAACTGAAGTCTGGAGACAAACTTATGATCATGATCAATTCAGGTTCGGAAGAGTCACTGGTTAGGCATGCCCTCGCTTTGGAGTGACTTTTTGCGTATTAGGTTAATATTTGCCTGAATTTTTGGGAATATTATATCAAATCGGTTTATTGAAGTTATAAATGAATAGAAAAATCAGATTTTTTTGAAAATATTTGATTTTCCAGTTTCTTTTTTATCTTACTGTAGAATTAATTCCAAGCTTATGAAGACAGAAGGATACGCCAGCAGCGAACACTATGATGAGATGTTCACTCCAGATGGCAACATACGAAGCCACTACTCAGAGTTTTATAATTACTTGAGTAAAGCGTCTCCGAAGAAGATGAATCAGCTTCAGTTTTCTGCCAACAAGACACAGAAGTCTATGGGGATGACCTTTAATGTCTACCACGATAATCAGGGACTCGAAAAGATCCTTCATCTGGATATCATTCCCAGAATCATTCCCAATTCGGAGTGGAAAAAACTAGAGGCAGGCCTGAAACAACGGATTCACGCGCTCAACCTTTTTCTCCAAGATATCTATAATGAGAAAAAAATACTGAAGGATGGCGTTGTTCCTTCGGAATTGATCTTGGGTTCCAAAGACTATCTCAAGCCCTGTATCGGCCTCACGCCCCCCAAAGGGATTTGGTGTCACATTACCGGAACCGATCTGGTGCGGGACAAAAATGGCGAATATTACATCCTGGAGGATAATCTTCGCTGTCCGTCTGGAGTCTCCTATATGCTCGAAAGTCGCGAGATCATCAAGCGCGCCTACCCGCAGTTGTTCAATGACGAAGGAGTGATGCCGGTGTCTGACTACCCAATGAAGCTGCTTAAGATGCTTCAATTCCTGTCCAACAAACCGAAACCTGTGGTGGGAGTATTGACGCCCGGAATCTACAATTCGGCTTATTTTGAACATTCCTATCTGGCACTGCAGATGGGGGTCGAACTGGTCAACGGCGTGGATCTGGTCGTGCAGAATAAGAAGGTGTACATGCAAACTACCAAGGGATTGGAACAGATCGATGTGCTTTACCGCCGCATTGACGATTCCTTCCTAGATCCGCTCACTTTCAACGCCAAGTCTATGCTGGGTGTCCCGGGGTTGTTTGAAGCCTATAAGGCCGGCAACATCGGTCTCGCCAATGCCCCGGGTACAGGGGTCGCAGATGACAAGGCGGTCTATGCCTATGTGCCCCGGATCATCAAGTACTACCTGGATGAGGAACCGATTTTGAATAATGTACCGACTTATCTCTGTCGCGAAGAAGAGGATAGAAAGTACGTGCTGGATCACATTGACGAGCTGGTGGTAAAGGAGACCAATGCAGCTGGTGGCTACGGAATGCTCATCGGCCCTAAAGCGTCCACCGAAGAGCACGATAAATTCCGGCAACTCATTCGAAGCAATCCGGACAATTATATTGCGCAGCCGACCCTCTCGCTCTCTACCGTACCCTGCCTGACTGATGAGGGAGTCACAGGTCGACACGTTGACCTGCGGCCATATATCCTTTATGGCAGAGATATCGAAGTGATCCCTGGAGCATTAACTCGAGTGGCACTGAAGAAAGGCTCCTTGGTTGTAAATAGCTCCCAAGGCGGAGGAAGTAAAGATACTTGGGTACTATACAATTAATCTGAAAACATATGCTAAGTCGTGTAGCTAATCACATTTATTGGTTGGGAAGATATTTGGAAAGAGCGGAAAACTACGCCCGCTTCATCGATGTCAATTTCAATCTGATGCAGGATCTCCCCATGGATTTGAAGGAGCAGTGGGCTCCTTTGGTAGCAGCCACAGGAGATCTGGATTTGTACAAAAAAAAATATGAAGGTTTCGAGCGAAATCAGGTAATGTACTTCCTGACTTTTGACGAGGACAATCCGAACTCGATGCTTTGCTCGGTGACCTTGGCCCGCGAAAACGCGAGGATCATCCGCGAGAATCTCAGCAAAGAGACTTGGGAAAAGTGCAACGAGCTCTATTACATGCTGAGAGAGGGACTCGAAAAGAAAATTTGGAAAAAAGAAGACCCAAGGCAGTTTTTTGAGACTGTGAAAAACCAGATTTTGCTCCTATATGGATTGGCAGATGCCACGGTAGCCAGAACGGAGGGCTGGCATTTTAGGCAGCTGGGACAGTTGCTGGAGCGGGCTGACAAGACTTCGAGGATTCTTGATGTGAAATATCACATTCTGCTTCCGTCGACCTACGAAGTGGGTTCTCCACTGGACTTTCTCCATTGGATGGCGTTGCTCAAGTCAGTGACTGGTTTCAATACTTACCGTAGATTGTACGGCAATATTGACCCCTCGGGAGTGGTGGAGTTTATGCTTCTGAACAAGTATTTTCCCCGATCAATTTTCTATTGCCTCAAGGAGGCCGAGCGATGCTTACGCTGCATCTCCGGCAATACGTCGGATGGAGCAATCACTGTTGTCGAAAAATCAATTGGTGAGTTGCGCTCCCGCTTAGAGTACGCAGAGGTCGATGATATAATAGTGTTGGGCCTTCATGAATTTTTGGATACAGTACAACTAAAAATTAACCATATTTCTGACCTTATTGACGTCAACTATTTTAGGGCCAAAGAGGAAAACGTCTACAAGCCCGAGACACAGTCTCAATCGCAGTCCTGAAATTCAGGCATGGGAGAAAACCAAAAAACCGGATGCCCATCAATATTCGATTCTTTCTAGTTACCGGGTTCGTTTGGAATCTAGACGATGCGTTGAAAAGTTCGCAGAATAGACGATTTGAAAAACAGCAGAGCAGGCCTGGATGAATCTTTATCCATTGCAAGCCTAACTAGTAAACCTTTTAAAAGAGTACACGATGATTCCTGAAGCATGCTGATCCAGATTTGGCACCATTCTAAGTACGAATACAGTTCGGAAGTTTTTCTCGGAATCCACAAGCTATACCTGATTCCCCAGCACCGTCCCTTTTTCAGAATTGAGCATCAAAAGTTTCAGGTTAATCCTGAACCTGAAGGAAATAATTTTCGCCAGGATCTAGCCGGTAACTGGTACAAACAATGCTGGTTTACCGGCAATACATCTGGACTGGAGATTACAGGAGAGTGGATATTCAAGCTTCAGAGTTTCAATCCCTTTGGGTTTATCATTGACAAGGAATTTGAGGAAAAGGGCTGGAGTAATGCGCAGTTTGAGTTTAGCTACGAGGAGAAGACCGCATTCCTTATCCCATTTTTGTCTGACAAGGGAGACGCGGTGTTTAGGGATTTTCTACTGGGAATTAAAAACCAGTCGCTTGGCCTTATCGATTTTCTGGTTACGCTGACCAAAGAAATTAATTTGGGATGGAAGTATCTGGTCCGCTTGGAGCAGAACATCTGGCGTGCCGAATTTACCTTCGCTGAGAGAGAGGGCTCCTGTCGAGACCTGGCTGTAATGCAGATGGAAATGCTCCGAGAACTGGGGCTGGCGACTCGATTTGTGAGCGGGTATGCGTTTAATCCGGATTTGGCTACAGGCCATGAGCTTCATGCTTGGCTAGAGGTATTTCTTCCTGGAGCGGGTTGGGTGGGGCTTGATCCTAGCTTGGGATTGCTGACAGACCATTGCTATATTCCGTTGGCCTCGCATCCCGATCCCGCGCGAGCCATGCCAGTGCAGGGTACTTTCTTGGGCGATTCGGGTTCAGCGTTGATTACCCGAGTAGAAATGAAGCTCCTCCATCAGGGCAGATAATCGGCTCTAGTTGGCTACAACGGCGTTTTTTTCAGGCATTGCAAAAAGGTCGTCGTCCATCGGCTCATCTACTAGAAGGACGTCTGAGAAACTCACCTGGTAGCTGATTTTCTTGGTTGAGTCATTTTCAAACTGATAGCCGGTCATGACTCTTGGGAAAACCAAACCTCCGGCATCTCGATAGTCCTCGTATTTCAGTGCATTCATCCGGGTATTGCTTTTGTCAAAAAATGTAACGGTGTACAGCACCCAAGCCAGTCTGCCGGTATCCTCATCGATTAGCATATAGTAGATGTCTCCGGAACTATCTCCGACATTATCCTCAAAACTTACCTGGAATGCCCCGTATGACTGTCCGTCGACCAGCTTGTTTTCGGTTTTTTCGACTTTGACCCCCGGATCAGTAAAGACGTACGGAATAGAGAAGAAATAAAAATAGAGGTTGTGATAGAATCGGACGGATCGCCCTTGAAAAGCCTGACGGTTTGGGCTGATCCAGACTTTTTCTCCGTCATTTCCGATTTGCCAGGTGTCGGCATCGATCCTCACTTTGCGCTCAGCCAGGTTGATGTAGTGATTTTCCCAGTCCAGGTTGGTCTCATGGACCATTGCAAAAGAAAAAGCCCTGGCATCGATCCATTTGCTCCAATCACCATGGGAATTCAGCAGTTGTTGGAATGCTGCCGGCTGATCCAATCTAGGATCTGGGGCTGTGTTTTTTTCCTGCCCACAGGCAAATGCAAAAGCCAATAGAATAAGGAGGTAGCCTCGGGTGGTTCTCATTTGGGTGATTTTAGACAAGAAAGATACCAAAACGGAGGAGATTCGCCAGTAAACCCGAATCGGAAGTCGTCCGAAGCATTGGAAAACATCGGAATTGCATGGGCTTGAAGCTTTTCAAAAGGGGCTGCGAAGGAAAAACACAGGATAGCAAGAAAAGATTTTCGGTCTGCGTTGAAATTTTTATTAGATCGAATCTAAATAAATAAAACTGTTGTTTAGATTTGTTCCAATTTAAAATAGTGTGCTATGTGGAAATCAATCAGAAATTTTTTAGTAGATCTTCATCTATATGCCGGCCTTACCTGTGGGTTGATTGTGATTGCGGTCTGCCTAAGTGGCACCATCTACGTTTACAATACAGAAATCCGGGAGTGGGCTGATTCTGAGCGCTATTTTGTAGAGGTTACTGGGCAAAAAAAATCGTTGGATGAACTGAAGACCGTCGTCGAAACCGAGCTATCTGCCGAAGTCGTCGGCGCCAATGTATATCAAGACGATGACAGAACGGTGCAGTTTCAGGTGAAGGAAGAAGGGGCTGAGCGTCCGGCGACCTATTATGTCAATCCTTACACCGCAGAAATCCTCACCATCAGTCCAGAGAAAACCTCCGCGGAAGAATTTATGGGCTATATGTTTTCCCTCCATCGTTGGCTACTTTTGGATCGGATCGAGGAGCCCATACTGGAGTCTATGGGCAACCGAGATCTTGGCAGATTCATCAATGGAGTCGCTACTTTGCTGTTTTTATTTGGCGTGATGAGCGGAATGTTTATCTGGGTTCCGCAAAAAGTGAAAAGCTGGAAACAGGGTTTGAAAATCAAATGGTCTGGCAACTGGAAGCGCGTCAACCATGACCTGCATAATACCTTGGCGTTCTATTCCCTGATTATTTTGTTTGTAATGGCAGTCACGGGACCATTCTGGTCCTACGAGTGGTACAGAACAGGTTGGCAAAAAACCTGGGATATCTATCAAGCTCAGTCTGGTCCTAACGGAAATGCCGGTGGAAGACCAGAAGGCCGTGGGGGCAATGAAGTGGAAAAAGCCGCAGAGGAAGAGCCTGTCGCAAAAGAAATTATATCCTTTGATGAGGTGGTTGCAGCTAGTAATTCTACGCTATCCTACGAGGGGAATCTGAGGATCTCATTGCCTAATAAGCCAAAAGGAGATGTTTCTGTGAGCAAAGCACGGACGGGGTTTTTCGCAAAATCCGGTTCAGATCAGTTGACACTCGATCCGGCGAGTCTGGAAGTAAAGGAAGCGAAGCTGTTTTCCGATCTCCCCGTTCGCCAGCAAATCGGTCGTTCTGTCAAGTCCCTGCATACCGGAGAGATCTTCGGGCAATTTTCTAAGTTTATATGGTTTGTGGCCTGTCTCATTGCCACCTCACTGCCGATCACCGGCACGCTGATCTGGTGGAACAAGCGAAAAAAGAAAAAACCAAGTCGATCCAAACAGTCCAAAAATACCCAGGTCGAGATGGCCTGATCTTTTTACAAAGCGGGTGTTTTCACCCGCTTTTTTATTGGTGGATATACTGTTTCGGAGGGTTAGGCCATACGATATTTCAGAGAAAATATCGTTAGGTGAAAACGTCAATCAAAGCCCGATAAAGTTGATAGCGATCTGAAGAAGTTGATTCTCAATCTTTCGAGGGAAAAGGTGGCGGAATAAGGTAACCAAGTACCTTTCGAAGGTAATTAATCAGCAGAACAGCAGACTACTGAGGATAGACAAAATCTCACTCAGTCACCCAGTTTAAAACGCAGCGTACGGAGATCCACATTGATGCCAAAATATGAAAGGATTAAGTCCCGATACTACCCCCCAAAAAAGCAACTTACCGATTTATCTTTCCCTTCTCTTAATCGCAGGATTAGTGGTATGTTATTTTACGATCCCATCTGTCAATCATTTTTTCAAAGATGCCTGGAGCGTACTTACGAGCGATGATGAAGCACGCATCAAGGCGTGGGTAGAAGGCTTCGGTTGGTTCGGGCCGATTTCGCTGGTTCTCGCCATGGTCATGCAAATGTTTCTGTTAGTTATCCCCACGACGTTGATCATGATCGTAGCCGTGCTTGCTTACGGGCCGGTATGGGGCTCGGTGATCAGTTTTTTCGCCGTGCTGACTGCTGCTACGGTTGGGTATTTTATCGGGAGATTTGTCGGGTCCAGATTTATAACACGTCTTTTGGGAGAGAAAACGGAGAAGAATGTAAGCTCATTCGTTCAAGATTATGGTTTCTGGGCGGTAGGAATCACCCGCCTCAACCCATTTCTGTCCAATGACGCAATCAGCTTTGTGGCAGGCATGGTGCAGATGCAGTACTGGAAATTTATTCTGGCTACTCTACTCGGTATTGCACCCGTCGTACTTCTACTCGCCCTTACCGGATCAAATACCGATTCACTGAAGAGCGGGTTGCTCTGGGGCTCGCTGGCAAGTATGGTGATCTTCGGGGTGTATATCTGGTGGGACAAAAAGAAGAAAAAAGCCTCTTAACGTATTGATGTTCGCGTATTGACAGATGGATTTAGTCAGAGATCATTTTGCTTTTCCAGCCTCAATTTGATGAACTCACTCCAAGTACTCTCTTCCGACTGCCGGAACCATTTACCGACGACCTCGGTGTTTGCATCATTGATCTCTCCAACGAACTTTATCCCGTCTCCTCCGATCAGGAAATCATTGCCCTCGATCTGGCCTGTCATGACGCCGCTCTCTCCGCTTGAGTTGAAATACCTCATTTCCGTTTTGGTGGAAGATTTGGGGATTCCAATGATCTCAAACGTCTCACTCTTCTCGTTTCCCATGAGGACATCAGCCCTGTGCAGGATGTAATTCCCGTCAAGGATTAGTTCGTAGCTGTCGGTTCCACTCAGAGTCAAAGTTTGGTTACTAGACAGGATTTGCCCGGATGTCTTCCAGACTCCAAGTAGGCGATTGAAAGGAGTTGAAGATATTTTATTCACTGAATGAATATTTTGGCAGTTGGTTTTGCCTAGAAATTAGTTTTTCGATGTCGAGCAGTTGAACTAAAGAAAATTTGGTTTTTGAAGTGGAATCTAACTGGAGATTTTTTTTTAAGAATACAAATTATTCGGCTTGCTCACTCTAGCAAATTTTCTATTGCCATTGTTGCACTTCGTGATTTCTCTGTCTTTCAAAGCTCAACTTATAACTGGCTTTACCGTTGCTCTGTACCACAATCGAAGGTATTGTGATTTTCATTTTATAATTACTTTCAAAAGCTTTATCAAGATTATCTAAATAATAAATTTTTATAATAATTAAAATGCTTTCTTCAATGAGTTCAATATATTCCTTTTGCTCAGAAGTGTTCATCATTTCTAAGGCGACAATTACTAAAGATAAAAGCAAAATTATTGTTCCCGGCAACTCAATTTTTATCGATTCATTTTTATTGTTAACCGGTAGCAGGTAATCAAATTTGTTCGAAAATTTTTTCACAAAAGGGAAATTACCACCTATGAAAACTCTAGAAGATTCAGAAGACTGAAGCCAACACGAATTATCTCCTATCTCCAAGTCAATTTCTTCACCAGTTTTCAGGAGTTTTTCTTTTACATCAGAAAATAGTGTCTGATAATCCACTTCAATATTTAAATTTGTTAAAACTTCTCGAGCTGTTCCTTGTCCTATATTTTTCAATTCTAGAAAAAGACTATTTGGCTTAACTTTATTTTTATTTTCTGAATCGTATGAAATATCGATAGGGAGTATTTTATCTGTGTTAGATGTAAAATACAAATCAAAGCTCGTTGGAAAAATTTGGGGTTCAAATATCTTATATCTTTGAACTTTCATTTCTCTTAATGTTGCCCATATGACTACAAAAGTCAATATCGTGCAGATTGACACAATTGTATTTAATATCATTTATAATAGTCAATTTTAATTTTACATCAAGGTACTTGTTTCTAACGTGTAATTGAAAGCAGACTTTTGTTTGTTTTTTCGATCTTAATCCCGCTATATCCTAAAAAATATCCCCTTTCGATACAGAAAGTAACACAACCCCCACAGTGCTGCCAGCGTTGCCAAGGCGGTGATCAGCGCCAGTCCATGTTCGTCCAAGCCGGTCCAGGATAGAAAACCAACCGTGAAGATCCCCAGCGTTTTGTTGAGCCAGCGGGCGAGAATCTCGGCAAAGAGGTAGATGAAGATCGAGTTCATCCCGACGACGATGAAAGCGAAGCTCCATTTTTTGTTGTCCCGGACATCCACAAACCAATAGGATAAGGCCAAAGTCAACAGTGCCCAACCGCCGGAAGCGAATGCAAATGCAGTGGTGCTGATCCGCTTCACAATCGGCGTGATTCCTGCCAGATCCAAGCCAAATCCGACAATCAATCCGATGATTCCCGCGATTGCAATCAGTTTGATTTTTTCGGACGGAGCCTTCGTCGAAAGCAGTAGATTCCCGCAGATCGCGCCCCAGATCGTGTGTGCGGCCGTCGGGATGCAGTTGATCGCTACCCAGCCGCCGTTGTTGATCTTGCCCATGAGGAGTTGGTCAGTGTAGTTGCCAAAGTTCGTTCCGTGGACAAACGGCGCCTCGGGATTGTAGAGACGATAAAGGAGTTCTGTCAAAAGAAGAAGTGCCAGAGACACGCCCAGCTGGACTTTCCAGCCCTTGTCGATCAGCAGATAGGTAACGAGAACTGTGAAAGACAACTGTGTCAGGACATTCCAAAGTTCGAAGACCAGTTTGCCGGAATAGATGCAGTGTAGGCCTGTCCCGAAGAGGAAAAGCAGCAGGCAGCGCTTCAGGATATGCTTGGTGACGGAGTCCCGATTTTCAGAAAGGGCCAATCGTTTATTGAGCGAAAAAGGCATCGCGACCCCGACTATAAACATGAAGAAGGGCTGAATCAGATCCCAAAACCGTAGTCCGTTCCACTCGTGGTGCGTAAACTGGAGGAAAAAAGGATGCAATCCGCTTCCCTCCGGATAGAGATCAAGGAGGGCGTCATAGACGTGAGCTGCCTCCGCAACGAGTAAAAACATGGTGAGGCCACGAAACAAATCCAAGGACACCAGTCTTTGGGTGGGCGAGGGAGTGAGGGTCATTTGAGGGGTTTTTGGGAATGGATTATAGATAGCGATTGCAACGAAACTTTCTTTTAGAAATCCGACGGGAGCCTTTCTCCTGAAAAATCATTTTGGCAGCTTCGGTTTTTACTCCGGGAACCCCATTCGCCTCAGGGAGTTTTTCGCTTCTGCGAGTTCCTGACTGAGCCGATCGACCTTCTCCAGGAGATTCATGATCACGTCGATACCCTCGGGATTGACTTCCAGCTCCTGATGGAGACGGATCATTTTTTCAAGATTCGTGACTTTTTCCTCAGGTAGATACCGGATTTCTTCGACCGTGTGTACCTCGATTAGGCCGAGGTCGCTCAGGGAATCGATAAAAGAAACCTCCACCTCGTAATGTGTGCAAAGTGTTTCGATCAGAATCAGATTTGTGACAGCCATCTTATCGTAGGGTTTTCAGTTGTTCAAACAGTTTCTTTTCCTCCGTACTGAGGTTGGTTGGATTTTTTATCGTGTAGGTGAGGATCAGATCCCCAAACTCTCCCTCGTTCTTGTAAACCGGAAAGCCTTTTCCCTTGAGCCGGACTTTAGTTCCTGCTTGCGTTTCTGGTGCTACCTTGAGTTTTACCTTTCCATCAAAGGTTTCGGCTACGATTTCGCCACCGAGGATTGCGGTGTAGAGGTCAATCTCCACATTGGCGTAGAGTTGGTCTCCTTCGCGATGGAATCCGGTTTCGTTTCGGATATTGAACTTGATGTAGAGATCGCCGTTGGGACCTCCATTGGCCCCCGGCCCGCCTTTGCCTTTGATCTTGATCGTCTGCCCGTCGGCAATTCCCGCAGCGATAGTCAAGCGGATTTTCTCCCCGTTGACGGTGAGTACTTGGGGATGGGTTTGGTAGGCGTCGCGAATGTCCAGTTCGAGCTCGGCGTGAAAGTCCTGCCCCCGAAACTTGGCCGAGCGACCTTGACGAAAGCCTCCGGCACTTCCGCCAAACATGGATTCAAAAAAGTCCGAATAGTCGCTGCCGGAAAAGCCTTCGCCAAAGCCTCCTGTGTCTTCCCTTTGCCGATACGAGTAACCTTGGCCGGCCCCGGCACCCGCTTTTTCGAATTGCTCGGCGTGCTTCCAGTCTTTGCCATACTTGTCGTATTGCTTCCGTTTTTCGGCGTTGCTGAGCACTTCATTGGCCTCATTGACCTCTTTGAATTTTTGCTCAGCGTCCTTGTCACCGGGGTTGACATCCGGATGGTACTTTCTCGCCAATTTGCGATAGGCTTTTTTGATGTCCGCTTCTGTTGCGTTCTTGTCGATGCCAAGGGTTTGGTAGTAGTCGATAAAATCCATGGTCGTTTCTGAGGGGCTAGGACGAAATGTAAAAATCGGATCTCTTAATATATGGAATCCAGTCAAGTTAAGCGACCTGCCGTTTCGTGAAATTCACATCTTCGTCGGGCAAAATCGAGGCACACTATACGAATACGAAATGTTTGCTGCGACGATTCGGGTGTGGGGAGGCAATTCGCCGGTGGTCAAAAAAAAATCCCGCCCGAATTAACAGACAGGATTTAGAATGGGAAACGGGAGAATTAGAACTGGCTTTTAAACTGTTCTAGTTTTTGATCTACTTGCGTATCAACCATGAAAGAAACTACGTATTTCTCCCATGCCATGGTCACTTTTGCGACTTTGTTGTTTTCGGCAGAGATGTGGTATTGCAGTCGCTCGGTATTGCCTGCTGTAGGCGCTACCTTAAAAGACACGGCGTCATCTTTGGCGACGGCTTCTTCGTCGATCTTACCATCTTTCATGTAGGTAAAGACAGACGCTGCTTTGCTGTTCAAATGTACAGTCCATTCACCCGACTCAGCAGGAGTCATGAAGATAGAGTACTTACCAGCTCGAAGATTTTTACCTCCTACGCTTATTGGAGTAGAGAATTCGATGACGGTTTGAGCATTTGCACCGGCTCTCCAGGTTACGCCATATTTTTCGATTTCGCCAAAGATCTTGCGGCCTTTCACCGCAGGAGAGGAGTAGTCAATGCTGATCTTGGTAAAACCGACCACTTGAGATACACTGGCAGCGGGGCTTGCTGCCGGAGATTGCAACTGTGCAAAAGCGGAGAATGAAGTAGCGGCAACAAGGGCAAATGCCAGTAAAAAGAGTTTTGTGTTTTTCATTTAGAAACCAGTTTATTTATTCGAAAGCTAACCAAATTAAATCAAAGGATAATTTGAAAGACTTACAATAGATTGAACGCTACGGGCGATTTTGATCGAATGTTCCAGATCAATTCAGCAGGGGATCTAGTTTCGAAGAATCATTACTACTCGGCGGTTTCTCGCTTTGCCCTCATCGGTCGCATTGGTACTCACAGGGCTCAGCTCGCCGACTCCCTCTGCGCGCAATTGTGCTTGGGAAATCTGGTAGACGCCAATCAGTTCCGTTGCGACTGTTTGTGCTCGGCTTTTAGAGAGCTGCAGGTTGTGCTCTGCAGTTCCGGTGTTGTCTGTGTGCCCTACCAGGTAGACGTTTGTCTCAGGCGCCGACTTTAGGAATTTGGCGATTTCCTCGATCGTGGTGTTGGACTCGGGCTTTAGGGTTGCTTTGTCCGTGTCAAAGTAGATGCCGTAGAAAGTGACCTGCCCTTCGCTTTTCAATTGTTCGGCTATCTCATTGGCGGTGAAAGTTACATATTGGTTCATTTCAGCCTCTTTGATGGTTGTTACTTTATAGTATCCACTTCCATCAGTCAGTACTTCCATCCAGTAATTTGTACCGGATTTAGTGAAGGAAAAATAAGCGGCACTGCCGGAATAGCGCATTTTGCCTCCGATTTTCTCTACCGCATTTTGATAATTTCGGTAGATCATTACCGCTGTAGGGCGTTGCTCCCAATCACCCAGCCACTTGTAAGAGATTACAGATTTTTCTCCCTCTATATCGATGGGCGTACGATTGCCAGAATTGTCGACCTCATAAAAAGTGAAGGTATCAAATTCCCGCAGTTCACAATCTGTAGCAGCATGATTTGGCAGGGCGGAGAACAATTCTTGATTTGCACATTTGGTACTTTCTTGTGCAAATGCGGTCCAAGAGCTAGCAGCAAAAAGTAGGACTAGAAAAAAGGATTTTTTCATGAATAAAAAGAGTTGGTTTTTCAAAAAAAGAGGCCGTTCCTTCCGCGTATAAGCGAGTCGGGAAACGGCCCTCAAAGCTAGCAATGATTCTAGAATCCTGTCAAATCTTATTGGTCTAAAACTGTACGAATAAAGGCGGCACTGACTGGAATCTGTTCTACAGACCTACTGCTCTCGTCTTCGATGACTAGGTATTTGGTTTTTTGTTTTTTAGCCTCTTCGATCAACCCTTTGATGTCGATATCTCCGGTGCCTAAGACCACATTCGTCTCCACATCTCCATGTCCATCGGCTGATCCCGGTGTTCCTTTCTTTCGGTCTTTGAGATGAAGCTGAGGGAATTTCCCAGGATGGGCCTTCATGATGGCCAGTGGATCGCCACCGCCCATTTTGACCCAATAGACATCTAGGTTGAATTGGAAGTCTTTGGCATTTTCCAGCATGTAGTCCATTGGTGTGCCGGAGCCTGAATCTGCAAATTCATAGCCATGTGGGTGATAGGTGAGCGTGATGCCTTCTTTGGCAAACATTGCACCTGCTTTATTAAACAGTTCCGTGGCAGCCTTCATGTCTGCCATTGAGATTGGTCCTTCAGTGTGAGGAATCCAGTAGCAGGTGGCGTACTTGGCACCGTATTTTTTAGCCTCAGCTACGATTCCTGCAGGATCAGATTTGAGCTTGTTGTAGTCTGCTCCCACGCCGATGATTTTCAACTTGTTGTCTTTGAGTAGTTTGGCGTATTCCGCCTCAGTCATGCCATAGCCACCGCCGCCTTCCAGTGCATTGATGCCCCATTCGGCGATCATTTCGTGGTATTTGACAGGATCGATCTTCATCTCATTTCTGAGCGAGTACAACTGAAGGGCGATTTCTTGAGCCTGCAAGCCAAGGGGAGCCGTAAGGAGCAGGGCTACAAACAAGGACTTGAATTTCATAGTAGATGGGTATTTTGGTGTGAGTCTAAGCTATGGATTTTTACAATCTAAGGAAAGATGTTAGGGGCATTTTCCCTAAATTGACCCGATAGCCCAATACCATGAATTCTCGAAGAAAATTTATCCAAAAAACCTCCTTACTAGGATTAGCGATGAGCATTAAACCTGATTTTACCCTTTTGGCAGCCCAAGATCAGATCCTCGGTCACGGGGATTTCAAATATAAAGTAGATACCCAATGGGGAAATCTAGATCCGACCAAGGTTCCGGTGGTCAACTGTCATGAGATGGTCATGGACCGCAAAGGCCGTATGATTATGGTCACAGACGAGGCAAAAAACAACGTCATCATTTACGATCAGTCGGGGAAACTATTGAGCACCTGGACACTGGATCTGGGTCGCGCACACGGACTTTCGCTCGTCGATGAAGGCGATGCGGAATACCTCTGGGTCGTGGACAATGGCGGGAAAGTGGTCAAGACTACGCTGGACGGGAAAGTCGTCACTGAAATTCCCTCACCACTGACCAACGGGATTTATACCGAAAAAATGCCTTGGGTTCCGACCGAGACAGCCGTCGCTCCAAATGGTGACTTATATATCGCAGACGGATACGGTTCGCAGTTTTTTCTGCAATATGACAAAGAGGGCAATTTCATCCGGAAATTCGGAGGTGGGGGAAAGGGAGACGCCCAGTTTAGCACTGCTCACGGCATTGCCATAGACCAGCGAGGCGGGAATGCACCAACGTTGCTCTGTACTTCCCGCGGCCACAATTCCTTCAAGCGATTCACAATGGATGGGGAATACATGGAGACCATCTTTCTTCCCGGAGCGTTTGTCTGTCGTCCGGTGATCTATGGCGAAAATCTTTACGCCGGTGTCTGCTGGTCTCGATTGAGATACCTCGAACAGACGGATAACTCCGGCTTTGTAACCATCCTCGACAAAAACAACAAAGTCGTCTCCAATCCAGGCGGCACCGCCCCCGAGTATCGCAACGGCGAGCTACAGCTTATGGTACAAAAGGAACCCGTATTCAAACATTGCCACGACGTCTGTATCGATCAGGACGAAAACATCTACGTGTGCCAATGGAATGCGGGAAAAACGTATCCGATTAAGTTGACAAGAGTTTGAAAGAGTGTCAGGTAGCTGGTAACAAGTATCAAGATTGGCGAAATTTAGAGTCAAGAATTGAGAGCCAAGAACCAAGACAAGCCGTAAGTGCTGAGTGATTAGCATTGAAATGAGCTTTGACAAACACCCCTTTATTTTCGAATAAGATTTTGGGAAACTATCATTGACCAAGGGGGCTGGGGGGATTTTAAAAACAGAATTAGTAAGATCAGACGGTTGCTTGCGGATCCGCCGGTAGCGAAATTCAGTATTTAATAGGCTTAACGAACCAATAACTTTTAACCCAATAACAGTTAACCCCTAACACTATGGCACAGGTAACAGTAGGATGGTTTGAAATTCCGGTCAGCGACATGGATCGGGCCATCTCTTTTTACGAAAAAGTTTTTGCATGCAAGCTGAATAAGCAGGTCATGGGTGATTTTCAGATGGCTTGGTTTCCATGGGATGATTCTGGCAAAGGCGCAGGTGGAAGTCTGGTGTATCACCAGCAGTTTTACGAAACCAGCGGTCACGCAGGAGCACTGATTTATTTCTCGTCGGAGGACTGCTCCATCGAACTTGCCCGAGTGGTTGATGCCGGAGGAAAGGTTCAGTTTGAAAAAAGAATGATCGCGCCTGATATCGGATATATGGGTGTGTTTATTGATTCCGAAGGGAATCGAATTGCCATTCATTCAAAGCAATAGCGCAAGTTTAGAATATAAAATGTCGATTAAAATATTTGTTAAGTTAACGGGCCTTGTCATATGAGGTGGTTTAATACACCGAGTGAGCCCGGTGATCTTGACCAGTTGCAATATCGGATTGCAGTTCTATTCGTATTGCTGACCTTGGTTTCGATCGTCTTTTTCGGGGTTTCGGATTACCTGTTGGGGCTCAACCCTTTTGTTGGGAAAGTTCGGGTAGTTTATGTCGTACTTTTTTTGGGGTGTTATTTCCTGATGGTGAAGAAAAAGCGCTTTGTGCTGGCCACCAACCTCATGGTCGGGCTGATTTTGATTTTTTCGATCTTAAATTTTTTCTACAATGACGGATATCTTGGGCCCACGATCTACAATCTGTTGGTGCTTATCGTGGCCATCGGCATATTTTTCAATAAAAATCAAAGTATTTTCTGGTTCGTTGCCACGATAGGTTCTTATGTATTGATATTTTACCTGAGTATAAGTGGTGTTGTTCCCGTGGTTAGCAATTATAACTCTCCGATGGATTTGTTTTGGGATAATGCGCTCTCCGTGACTGTCAGTGCCCTCTTTATCTTTATTGGAGTCTATTTGGTGATTCTAAATTATCAAAAGCAGCATCATTCGATGCTTGCGCTAAAGAAGGAAAATGAGAATCATCTTGCCGACCTTACTGCCCTTAATGAAAAAAAGAATCAGCTGATTGCTCTGCTGTCTCATGATCTGCGCAATCCGATTGCCACATTGTCCAACACTCTAGAGTTGGCGGAACAGGAGATTTTGGAACGTGAAGATTTGGGAATTATTTTTTCGGGGCTCAAGGATCAGACTTTTCATCTAAACAATGTACTTGACAATACACTTGAGTGGGTGTCGGCAGAGATGGATGACAGGCCTGCTGAGCGGGTGCTGGTTAGACTCAGTAGCTTTGTTGAGGAGATGAGAATGGCTATACAGATTCAGGCATCTCGAAAGCAGCAGGAGATTATAGTGGAGATGGTGGGGGCAGATCAAGAACTTCATCTTGAGGTCAATGACATTCGAATTATCCTCAAAAATTTATTGGAAAATGCGGTGAAGTTTTCTCCGATGGGGGCAAAAATTGAGCTGGCATTGCTGGTGGGAAAACGGGGGCTGCGGTGGGAAGTAAGAAACTCGGGTACGTTAATATCTGCACAGATCGAACAAGGTCTATTTGAGTTCAAGGCTAAACCCAGCTACGGAACAGATCAAGAAAAAGGCTCTGGCATAGGGCTTTCTCTCTGCAGAAAGATCGCACAAAAGCTGAACATGAACCTCGGATATGAGTTGAAGGAAAATAAAAACGTATTCTATCTCAGCCGAAACTGGGACTGAGTTAGATTTTTTCTCTCATGACTCTGGGATTTATGTCAAGTTGGTCAAAAAATCGGGCATTTTGACACCCTAGACTGTGCCTGCGAAGCGAAGGGAGGTTTCAACAGACCTCTTACTCCTTAGTTCAGGAAGGGGAATAAATTACACCAATACCACTCTCAAACTTTTCGCTCCATGCGCACCGACGACCAGACTTTGCTCGATGTCGGCAGTTTTGGAAGGGCCTGCGATAAATACCCCAAATCCTGAGGCGGCGCCACCGATCCTGTTATAACCTTGGTGCATCGTCTCAACCAGATTTTTTCGATCTAAGACGATCACCAAATGCTCGGTTATAAACGGCAGTACACGAAGTCCAAGATTGGCATCTTCCAGCCATATCGCTCCGTTCTCGGCAACCCCAAATTGACCGTCTAAGATGGCCAATTCCAAATCTTCCAACTCGTGTGGGTCTTTAGGAAGGCCTCGAGAGGAGACTTCTGAAAAGGACGAGGAAAGCGAAATGATCTTCGAAAACTTCGTCTTGGGAAGCCAAGATTCAAACTCGGTCTTGGTCAAAACTTCCCCTTTGTTTCCTAAAATTGAATTTATAAAAGTTTCCACAGGTTCTCCGGGAACCCCAAAATCAGGAATCTCGGGAAGTGATTTTGGCTCCAGCGAGATTCCCTTGATCGCTGCTAAAATGTTTTCGCGGCTGCTCATGATCGGTTTTTTTTATACCACTGTTGAAACGATTCCTTAGGTGCTTCAGGTAGGTCTCTGCTTTTTCCCCAAGCATTGATCGGATGGTAGATCAGGCTGTTGGGCAGGGTTTTGAGTGCCGCACGCATGAGGTTTCCGGAAATTTTGTAAGCCAGTGGACTTTTGAAGATGCCGTTGGCAAGCTTCATCGAGAGACCTTTTCCAAGTTCTCCGTGAGTTTTTGTGATTTCCTGCCGCCACTCAAAGAGTTGCTCGTGGATGTTGATCTTAACTGGGCATACATCCGAGCAACTGCCGCAGAGGGTGGAGGCAAAGGGCAGCGTGCTGTGCTTTTTCATATCCAAGCCAGGGGAAAGGATAGACCCGATCGGCCCTGGTACGGTACTGCCGTAGCTGAATCCCCCGCTTCTTCGGTAGATAGGGCAGGTATTCATACAAGCACCGCAGCGGATGCATTTGAGCGAGTTTTTGAATTTTTCCCGGGCGAGTTGAGCGGTTCGGCCGTTGTCGACCAGAATAATATGCAGTTCCTTTTCCGGAGCTGGGCTTCGGAAATGTGAGTTGTAGTTAGTGACTGGCTGACCGGTCGCGGATCTTGCCAGCAGTCTCAGGAAAACTCCGAGGTCTTTGCGCCTCGGGATGATTTTTTCGATGCCCATGCAGGCAATGTGTACGTCCGCCAAATGCACGCCCATGTCGGCATTTCCTTCGTTGGTGCAGACGACAAATTCCCCGGTTTCGGCAACGCCAAAATTGACTCCGGTCAGGGCCACTTTCGCCTTAAGGAATTTTTCTCTCAGGTGAAGCCGTGCTGCGTGGGTCAAGTAGGCCGGGTCTTCGTTGCCTTTTTCAGTTTGGAGTTTTTCGTGAAAAAGCTGCGAGATCTCCCCCTTTTTTAGATGGATCGCTGGGAGGACAATATGGCTCGGCGGCTGGTGAAGCAATTGAACGATTCGCTCGCCCAAGTCGGTGTCCACGACTTCAATGCCATTTTTCTCCAGATAGGGATTCAGGTGACACTCCTCCGTCAAGATGGATTTGCTCTTGACGATTGCCGTGCAATTTTGCTTTTGCAGGATGTCCAACACGATCTGGTTGTGCTCCTCTCCATCCTTGGCCCAATGGACTTTGATTCCGTTTTTCTGGGCATTCCGCTCAAAGTCCTCAAGATAGGAGTCCAAGTTAGCCAATACGTTGTCTTTGATCCCAGAGGCGAGACTCCGCAATTCCTCCCATTCAGGGATGGTCTTGCTGATGCGGTCGCGCTTGTCTCGCACAAACCACAGGGTTTCGTCATGCCATTTGGACTTGGCTTTGTCCTTCAGAAATTCGGTGGCATTCTCAGGATGACTCATGAGATCGCTTGGTTTAGGATTTCTGCAATATGTAAAAACTTCAAAGGTTGCTTATTTCTGGTGGCGATTCCCTGCAAATGCATGATGCAGGACATGTCGCCTCCCGTTACTATTTCGGTTTGATGTTCGAGGTGATCTCCGAGTCTGTCTTTTCCCATTTGCACAGAAAGTGCTTCCTCAGTCACGGCGAAAGTTCCCCCGAAGCCACAGCACTCGTCAGTGCGGCTGAGCTCCACCCATTCCAGACCTTTGAGGTTTTCCAACAGTCTTCGGGCTTTGTTGAAAGGAGTTTGATTGAGTTCGGAGCTGGACGAAAGCCGCAATCCCCGCTGCCCGTGGCAGGAAGAATGGAAGCCCACCCGATGTGGAAAGCTACCTTCCAGTTTTTCGATTTTTAGCACATCGGTAATGAACTCGGTCAGTTCGAAGACCTTGTGATGGAGTTCCGCCTGTTCTTTTTCCATTCCAGGAATGATGGGAGAATGCTCTTTGACGTGCAAGACACAGCTGCCGGAAGGCGCCACCACGTAGTCGAAGTCTTTGAAAAGTTCGATGAAATGCTGGGTCGTCCCTATCGTGTCACGCATGTATCCTGCATTTGCGAGCGGTTGTCCGCAGCAGGTTTGACCGGGCGGGAAAGTAACTTTGCAGCCCAGCTTTTCGAGCAGTTCCAAGGTCGCTATTCCGACTTTGGGATAGAACTGATCGACGTAGCACGGGATGAACAAGGCAATATGGAAGGATTCGGATTTCATTGAGGGAAGTTAAACTCAGGAGCCCATATTCACCAGCATCGCGGCGCCTAATGCGGAACCATTGGGAAAATCGCTGGGAATGACCTCCATTCCGGGAAGCTTTTTGCGAAGCATTTCGAGAAAGATGTAATTGGCGTTGAAGCCTCCGTCGACAAAAAGTCGATTGACCGGAGCGCCATCGAGGACAAGTTGAATCGAAGCGACTTGAATGTCGGTGAGCTCGTGTAGGAAGGTGTAGTAAGCTTCTGTAAACTCAGTGAAACTCCCCCAATCGCTGGAACCAGCCTTTTCCAAGCCATAATCGGCTGGCTTAAGGTACTGAAAACCGATCCGTTTTGTCGGACGTTGGCTTACCTTTTCGTAAATATCTTCGTCGAATCGGAGCTTTTTGTAGGTCCCGAGGGGAAGTTTCCAAAACGAGTACATTTCCTCAACCTGAAACTTGTGCTCTTCACCGATGAATAGCCGGGAGATCTTGATGGGTTGCCCGGAAATGCTGAGAAACTGCAGACAGTCTTTGCCCAGTTCTTCTGGCGACAGCGCTGTTTTGTTGAAAGGGTTGATGCTGATCGCCCAAGTGCCGGTGGAGAGAAGCGCAAACGGCTCCGTCTCCTGCTTTAGGTAGGGCAGTAACGCTCCAGAGGAATCGTGAACACCGACGCCGCAGGGAATGCTTCCGAGTTCAGGCTTGGTTTTCAGGAGGGAATTTCCGGGAAGGATGGGCGGCAAAAGCGCCTCAATTCCTTCCTTTCTCACCCAGTCATGGTAGTCCATCTTTTCAAAATCCCACAACCCGGTATGGCACCCGATGCTGGTGTAGTCCGAAACCATCTCTCCGGTGAAGATCAAGCTCAGGAATTGGGGTAAATGGAGGCAGTGTTTGACGTTTTTGAAATATTTCGGCTTGGCATATTTCAGAAAATAGATCTGCAAACCTGAATTCAACATGGCCAGCGGAGGAGAGGAAGTCTGCCGACAAAATGCCATCTTCCCTTCGTTTTCGGAATAAAAGCGCTCAAGCAGCTCTTCTGGAAAGGGCTTCAGGTAATCGTAGAGTGGAGTGACAGGTTCGCCAGCCTCGTCGGTGTGGACAAAGGAGGCACCGTGGCCGGAGAAATTGAGTTTCTTGATTTCAAAATCGGCGAAATTCAAAGCTTCCCGAAATGTTTCTAGCATCCATTTCCTAAGTGGAAGAATAGGCTCGCTCGGGAAACCATCCTCATCGGGGATGGCATCCAAGCGAGTGTAGGCACTGTGAACTTCCTTCAGGTTTTCGTCAAAAAGGAAGAATTTTTTATTTGTTTTCCCAATGTCAAAGACAGCGGTAACGGGGATTTTTGACATTTACGATGTAATATTTACGAAGTCTTGGATTTACGATTTAAGAATTGGGATTGACGCCGTACACTCCAATAGCAATCGGGATACAATGTCTTGGAAATCGATGAGCAATTTTAAATCTCCTAGTCTCCGGGTTTTTTAATAGAGAACTTTGAACACCGAATATCGAACGCCGAAGAAGCTAAACCTTTCAACCTTGCTGCCCAATCTTTCAATCCACCACAGCGGACAAGTTTTTCAATCTTCCAATTTTCAAAATCCAGCCTACAAAGACTTTCTAAGCGTCATTCTAAAAGGATTCTTGATCGGAATGCGATCCTCGGTGCCCATAATTTGCTCGGCGATGGTCTTGCCCATGTTTTGGAAATCAGTGGAAATGGTGGTAATGCCCTCGGCAAGAATTTCCTTAAGCGGAGTATCGTTGTAGGAAATCACGCCCACATCACGACCAAGTCTCAGGAGTTGCTCGCGCGATTTTTTCACTATGTTTACCAAATCCGATTCCGCCATTACGATGTGGCAATCGCCTTCGTCCAAGGGTTCATCGTCATCCACGCCATCCACGATGAGATTTTTGAAATCATGGAAAAAGCAAAAACGCTTAAAGCCGTCCATGATTTCAACCGGGTAGAGATCGCCTTTGGGAAATACCAAGATCAAACGTTGGTATTTTCTGAGGTGAGAGATTCCTGATTCCAATACCTCAAAGATATCCTTGGAAAAGTCCTGATAGACGCCAGGAAATTCATTTTCGTGATCTTTCACCCCACGGTCAATAATCAGGAGCTTATCCTTTGGTATCCTCTTGACCAAATCATAGGCGGTCTCCGGATGTCCGAGACTGTCAAAGAAATGGGGAGCCAAAACGTAGTAATTGTAGTTGCCCAAATTCGTTTCCAACAGATCTTCCAGCACATTCCGGTTGTAGTGGTGAATCTGAAGATCCACCGTGGCCTGCGCACCGAGCGTATCGATGATCGAATAGTAGATGATCTTCTTATACGAACTCAGTTTGTTAAAAAGCAACAATACTTTCAACTTATGCCCCATGTTGGTGGATGAAATGTAAAAGCCCTTGCCGCGGACAGAGGAAATGATTCCTCTGTCCCGCAGCTCATTGTAGGCTTTTTCCACGGTATCCCTTGAAAGCAAAAAGTCAAAACTGGTCTCATTGATGGAAGGTATGCGGTCTCCAATTTTGAGCTTTCCCTTCTCAATGTCTTCCAGGATCAGATTGACCACTTGGAGGTACTTCGGCGTACGTGATTCCACCGCGATTTTTTCGGATTTGTCAAGAAGCATGGGGTATTGGGTCTATTGGGTTAGGGTATTAAGGGTAATAGCGAGTCGATTCTATCGAGGGAAAGCAGCGGCTAAGCCACCATCCACGTTGAGCATATTTCCGGTTGTTTTGGTAAGCAATCCGCCGACGAATGCAAAAGCAGCATCTGCGATATCGCTTGTTTTGACACTTTCTTTCAATAAGGTTCTGTTTGCATAGTACTGAGGAAGATCTTTTACGTCAATGCCATACGCCTTCGCTCGGTTTTCGCCCCATCCACCTTCCCAGATGTTGGAGTTTTCGATCACCGCATCGGGGTTTACCACGTTCACGCGGATCTTATCCTCTGCCAGTTCTGCTGCCATCAGTCGGGACATGTGCATCTGCGCGGCTTTGGCTGTACCATAAGCTACGTTTTTTGCGCCAGCTACCAAACCATTTTTACTCACAATATTCACAATATCACCACCTAAGCCTTGTTGTCTCATCAATGAAACGCCCGCTTTGGACACGTGATACTGTCCCATCACGAGGATATCGTTCAGGCGATTCCAGTCCTGTTCGGTGTGGTCTTCGAAGGCTTTGGAGATCGAGATTCCGGCATTGTTGACTACGATGTCAATCCCTCCGAACTTGAGGCAGGTTGCTTCCATGGCTTTCGCCAAAGTTGCGGTGTCTGTCACGTCCAACTGAACACCTAGGACGGCATCCTTGCCATATTTTTTCTCAAACTCAGCTACAGCACTTTCCAATCTCGACTGGTCGATATCTGTCAGTACGACGCAAGCGCCCTCCTGTGCATATCTATCGGCGATACCTTTTCCAATTCCGCCGGCACTTCCTGTGATCAAAGCAATCTTGCGGGAAAGGGGTTTTTCTTTTGGCATACGGGAGAGCTTTGCTTCCTCCAAGAGCCAATATTCGATGTCAAAAGCCTCCTGAAGAGGAAGAGAAACGTATTCAGAAACCGCCTCTGCACCACGCATCACGTTGATTGCGTTGATGTAGAATTCAGATGCAACCCGACTGGTTTGTTTGTCTTTTGCGTAGCTGAACAATCCCACTCCAGGCCATAGGATCACGACCGGATTTGGGTCACGCATCGCAGGGCTGTTTGGATGCTTGTGCTTTTCGTAGTAGTCAGCGTACATCTCACGGTAAGCTTGGAATGCTGCGCCGATTGATTCTTTTAACGAATTCACATCGCTGAGATCTGCATCTGCTGCCAAGTCAAGGACAAGGGGACTGATCTTGGTGCGAAGGAAGTGATCCGGGCAAGAGGTGCCCATTGGAGCCAATTTGCTCAGGTCATTGCTGTTGATGAATTGCAGGACGGTGTCGCTGTCGCTGAAAGTACCGACCATTTTTTTCTCCGAAGAAGCCAAGCCTCTCAAGATCGGAGCCAACTTGCCTGCTTGAGCCTTGCGCTGCTCCGGAGCTAGAGAAGTTACTTTTTCGCCACCGAAAACCGGTCTTTTTTTACCGTAGTTTTCGGCCAAGTAAGCAGAAGCGGTCTCGATGACCTCCAGGCTATTCATGTAGCACTCATAGGCTGTATCTGCCCAAGTGAACAGGCCGTGACCGCCGAGCATGATGCCCCGAATTCCCGGGTTGTTGTCCAATGCTTCTTTCAGCTGAAGTCCAAGGTCGAAACCTGGACGTTGCCAAGGCACCCAAGCGATGGCTCCTTTCCAGAGCTCTTGGGTGATTTTTTCGCCATCCTTAGAAGCGGCAATGGCAATTGCCGCATCTGGATGAAGGTGATCGATGTGCTTGAACGGCAAAAATCCGTGAAGTGGCGTATCAATCGAAGGCGCTTTGGAGTCCAAATCGTAGATGCAGTGGTTGAACAATCCTACCATCTCGTCTTCAAATTCGATGCCTCGATAGATTCCTTTCAGAGAGCGAAGTTTGTCCACGTAAAGTCCAGCCAAGCCGGATCTCTTCATCGTGCCAATGTCTCCACCGGAACCTTTGATCCACATGACTTCCACGGGCTCTTTGGTCAGAGGATCCAGTTCGGTTGTCTTGCAAGAGGTATTTCCCCCTCCATAGTTAGTGATTCTTAGATCTGCACCGAGAATATTGGAGCGATAGATCAAAAGATCAACTTCATTGCCTTCCAATTCGGCGGCTTTGGCCTCATCCCAGAGGTAGCTTACATATTTGAAACTCATAATCGGTATGTTCATTTGATTAACAGGTCTATCAGTATGGGGATAAATTTCTCGGAAATCTCCTCAAAAGGTGTCCTGTAGTGTCTTGAGCAATAGATGTTTTTTGAGGTTTTTTTTCTTCTTCGGGGAAAGAGAATTCTGATTTAGAAATTTCCACCATGAAAATTTGCTTTGAAAATAGCGGAATCCAAAATAGACAAAGGATAAACGGTGAAAAATCTTTCGGACAGTGCAGGACAGGGCGGGTGAGTTGATTTGTTTAATTCAGCTCAAAATAATCCCAAATGGCCAATAGGTTTTTCAAGAAAATAGTAGGCGGTACGAATGAATATGAAAGGACTCCCGTGCCCGCCGCGAGTCTCAAAGGAAATAAGAGTTTTCTTGGTATGTATGCCGGGGAACATACCGCAGGGACAGAATTTGTCATCGGGCCGCTTTTTGTAGCTCATGGAGTCGCAGCCGGAGATTTGGTCTTGGGCTTGCTCATCGGTAATCTGCTTGCGGTGCTGAGTTGGGCGCTGATCACGGCACCGATTGCCACGTCCAAGCGCATGACACTGTATTATCAACTGGAGCGAATCGCCGGTAAAAACGTCGTCCGCTGGTATAATCTGGTCAATGCCCTGATGTTTTGCTTCCTCGCGGGATCGATGATTGCCGTGTCAGCGACAGCAGTCGGTATTCCTTTTAATCTGGAGATGCCAACTTTGACGGATTGGCTGCCGAGGACTCCCGGCTGGATTGTGACGGTACTTTTGTTGGGTGCTGTGGTTACAATGGTGGCGATACAGGGATACAATCAGGTGTCCAAATTTGCCAATGTGATGTCTCCTTGGATGATATTGATCTTTTTCTCAGCGGCTATCGTCGGTCTTTCGCAGCTAGGTGTTGGCTCGGTCGAAAGCTTGGTCTCAGTTGCCCAAGAGGTCATCTGGAATGGAGTGCCGCTGCCGGGTATGTCTCGGTTTTCGATCTGGCACGTGATCTTTTTCGCTTGGTTTTGCAATATGGCCATGCACATCGGGATGTCGGATCTGACAATTCTCCGCTATGCGAAATCCTGGACTTCCGGTTTTGCGGTATTTGCCGGAGTTTATCTGGGGCATTTTGTTGCTTGGATCGCTTCGGGTATTTTGTATGCGGTGTTTTTGCAGGCAAATACCGGCTCTCAGGAGTTTGCGCCGGGGCCGATTGCCTACCAAACCTTGGGGATTGCCGGAGCAGTTTGCGTGGTGGTTGCCGGCTGGACGACCGCCAATCCAACGATCTATCGAGCGGGACTGGCCTTGCAGGGGATTTTTCCTAAAGTAGCCACCTGGAAGATCACCGCGATTGTAGGTGGAATCACCAGTTTGGCGGCTTGTTTTCCTGCTTTGGTGATGAAGCTGCTGGATTTTGTGGCCCTGTACGGCTTGCTGCTTATGCCAATGGGCGCGGTGATCTTTGCCGATTTTTACTTTTCCAAAAAAATGGGATTCCGTGAGGAGGGAGCGCTAAATTCCGGGTCTGACTTCAGCCTTCCCGCTTTGCTGAGTTGGGTGTTGACCTTGGCTTTTTGCCTTGGCTTGAATTATTTCTACGGAATAGAAATCTTCTTCCTCGGACTGCCGGGTTGGTTTGTGGCTGTTGCCATCTTTGTCATTCTCTCCAAAGTCAAATATCCACTTGCTAAATCCCTTGCCGCATGAAAACTTTACTCAAACTCGTTTCGCTTGCAGGATTGACCCTGTCGATTGTCCCTCCCGTTTTGCTTTTCTTGGGAAAAATGGAGCTTGACTCAATGAAGCTTTGGATGGGAGTCGGGATGGTGGCGTGGCTGTTTACCGCGCCGTTTTGGATCAATGAAAAGACGGAAGAAGGGAGATCTAAAACGGAAGTGTGAAGCGGATGGTGAGATGCCCGATGTCGAATGACCGATGAGGAGCAGCTCCAGCCCCCCCCCCCCAGTACCAAGTAACAATCAGTGACTATCATTCAATATAACACATGCAGTATTCCCAAGAATTTCACAAAAAGTCCATTTCCCTGCTGGCGGATCAGCTCGGTGAAAATGGAATATCCATATCATCCTTAATTTCCAAGATTTCCGCGTTCCAGATCGCCGTTCCTAGCTGGGCACTAGGTGCTGGAGGGACGCGTTTTGGACGCTTTTCCATCGGGGGCGAACCTCGAAATCTCGAAGAGAAGCTGGACGATATCGGGCTTTTAGCCAAACTTACCAAAAGAACAGATGCCGTCTCCCTACATATTCCCTGGGATATTCCCCAGGATGCCGCTGCTATCCGTCAAAAAGCCGCTGACTTGGGTATAGGCTTTGATGCCATGAACAGCAATACCTTTCAGGACTACGGGCAGGCGCTTTCCTACAAGATGGGTTCGCTGAGCAATGCCAATGCGGACATCCGCAAGCAAGCTGTCGAGCATAACCTTCAGGTGATCGAGATTGGAAAAAGCTTGGGCAGTAAAGCTTTGACGGTTTGGCTGGCGGATGGGAGTAACTTCCCCGGACAGGCGCATTTCCGAAAAGCCCTGCAAGGAACGTCTGAATCCCTTCAGGATATTTATGCGGGAATGCCTGCGGACTGGAAGCTGCTTCTGGAGTACAAGCCTTACGAACCGAACTTTTACCATACGGTGATTCCCGACTGGGGTACTTCGGCAATGCTTTGCAAGCAAGTCGGAGACCGCGCCAAGGTGCTGGTAGATCTCGGTCATCACCTTCCCAATACCAATATCGAGCAGATCGTGGCGACCCTGATGCATCAGAATATGCTGGCGGGCTTTCACTTCAACGATAGCAAGTTTGGAGACGATGATCTGAGCACGGGGAGCATCAAGCCTTACCAGCTCTTCCTGATCTTCTGCGAACTGGTCGGCGGAGCCGAAGAAAATGCCCAGACTTGGGAGTCGATCTCCTGGATGATCGATGCGAGCCATAATACCAAAGATCCCATCGAAGACTTGGTTCAGGCGCTGGAAGCGATCTCGCAGGCCTACGCCAAGGCACTTTTGGTTGATCGAGCCAAACTCACTCACTGCCAGGTGGAAGGCGATGTGGTCGGGGCACAGGAAGTCTTGCAAGACGCCTTTTTGACGGATGTGCGGGCCTTGGTGCGGGAAGCACGGATCCAAAGTGGGGGAGAGGCCGATCCTTTGGCTTTCTACCGAAAAGAAAAAATCAGAGAAAAGTTGATTGCTCAGCGGGGGAAAGACGCGACGGCTAGTGGGTTGTAGGCTTAGCCAAACGGTTATGAACAGTTCATGTCTTCAGATTTGGACTCCATTTAAAGCAGTCTTCGGGCTGCTTTTTTTACTTGTAGGCGGCTCAAAGCCGCATTTACAAGTGAGAATCTGAAGACTCGCAATAGTTGAGCTTCTCGCCATCTTCATAAATTCATTGAAATTTGTGAAGTCGACTTCATGAATTTTGCTGAATTTGTGAAGTTGGGCACTTGTCTAGAGCGGATCGAAGAGCAATTCCGCTACAAAGAGGGTTCCAAGACAAGTGGTTGCCCTGTTTTCTTGTCGATCGGAAGGTTGGCCTCAGTGTCATTTAGCCATCGGTAAAGCAGCTCATATAGCTCCTTCGCTTTCTCTGGATGTTTTGCTTTCAGATCCATAGATTCGGAAATATCCTCATCCAAATTATAGAGTTCGGTCGCTTGGTTTTCATAGTGGAGGATGAGCTTCCAGACTCCTTGTCGGACAGCCGCTGCGGGTTTTCCCAGTTGATTGGAGAAATGCGGATAGTGCCAATACATGGCGCCTTCGCGGGAAGCGCTGCGATTTCCAAACAGCACCGAAGTCAAGGATTGTCCGTCCCATGCATTCTGGGGAGCAAGGCCAGCAATCTCGGCGAAAGTGGGAGCAAAGTCCAGATTGGTAGTAGCGAAAGAAGTGACTCCGGGCTTTATTTTCTCTGGCCAATAGGCGAGCAGCGGCACCCGAATCCCGCCTTCATAGGGATGGCCTTTCCATTTTCGCAGAGGATCCAAGTCAGCAGGGATAGGCCCGAGCTCCGGGAGGCCGACGCCGCCATTGTCGGAGGTGAAGACGATCAGCGTATTTTTGTCCAGGCCTTGGAATTTGAGTTTTTCGAGAATCAGCCCAATTCCATCATCCACGGATTCTATCATGGCGGCATAGTAGGGGTTGTACTTTCCTTCAAACTGCTCGTATTTCCGGAGATATTTGCTGACTTTATCCCCTCTGGGGACGATGAAGACGTGGGGGGCTGAATAGCTTAAAAAGAGGAAAAAGGGTTTTTCGTTTGGTCTTTTCTCCAAAAAATCCAAAGCATATCCTGTAAGCTGATCTGTCAGGTAATGCTTCCCCGAATCCAAAAACACATTCTTATAACTATCCTCGAAGATGCTATAGTTGTAGTAATCCAAACCGTTTTTGCCGATCATTCGGCTGAAATCGAAGCCTTGAGACCAAGGTGTTTGATCTTCTGCATTTCCCAGGTGCCACTTGCCAATCATCGCTGTTTGATAGCCTTTTTCTTTGAAGAGTTCGGCCACCGTGACTTGGTTTCCTGCCAAGAATGGGTTCCATTTTGCAGGATCAATAGCTACCGTATCTGCTTTTCGGTTGCCTGCGATGAAATTGGTCAGGTGATAGCGGGTGCTGTGGATTC
This sequence comes from Algoriphagus jejuensis, assembly GCF_039523455.1. Classification (NCBI taxonomy): domain Bacteria; kingdom Pseudomonadati; phylum Bacteroidota; class Cytophagia; order Cytophagales; family Cyclobacteriaceae; genus Algoriphagus; species Algoriphagus jejuensis. Next base: position 104,765 of record NZ_BAAAFI010000009.1, read on the forward strand.
CCGTGATGAATCCGGCCCGAGAAGGAGAGCAAACGGGACTGGAGGAATAGGCATCGGTGAACTTTAAGCCATTCTTGGCTAAGAAATCCAAGTTGGGAGCCTCCTGAAAAGGATTTCCGTAGGCCGGTAGATCCGTATAACCCATGTCATCCGTGAGGATAAAAAGAATGTTGGGTCTTTGATCATCCGACTGGGAATAGCCTTTCCCTCCAGAAAAAAGAACCAAGGTGAAAGTCAGATTCCAAATGGATTTTCGAATCAAATAGCTAGCTGTCTCCATCGCTTTAGATTAAATTGGGTAAAAAGAACCTCCAGAAAAATGAAAGTTATCCCAAAATCCCTTGTTTTCCTGATTTTACTGTCCTGTGCTTCCCCCAAAGAAGAAGCGAGTCTGGAAAGCAGTTCATATCAATCCATCGGCTCCATAGAGCAACTCGATCCAGCGATGGAGACCTTGGTGTCTAGCGATGCGCAGATCGAAATCTTGGCTTCCGGCTTTGAATGGGCGGAGGGGCCGTTGTGGCTTGAGGATCAACAGGCGCTGATTTTTACTGATGTTCCGACGAATAAAATCTGGAAATGGACGGAGCAAGACAGCTTGGGTTTGTACCTCGAACCATCCGGCTATCTTGGCGACCGAACTGACAAGAATGAGCCTGGGGCGAATGGCTTGGCTTTGGATGCTGCTGGAAATCTGATCCTTTGCCAGCACGGCGACCGGCAGATTGGGAAGATGCGAGCTTCTACAGAGGCTCCGGAGGCAGAATATGAAGCGCTGGCAACCGGATATGAGGGCAAGCGCTTCAACAGTCCGAATGATTTGGTCTTCAATTCCAAGGGGCAGCTGTTCTTCACCGATCCGCCCTATGGCATGGATCCTTGGGACGAAAAGGAGTTGGACTGGCAGGGTGTGTATCGGCTGGATCCGGACGGGAAGGTGTCGCTGCTGCTGGACTCCCTCAGTCGGCCCAATGGCATCGGCCTGAGCCCAGACCAAAAGACGCTCTACATCGCCCAGTCGGATCCAAAGAAGGCTAGGTATTATTCATTTGAACTCGATGAATACGGAAATGTGCTTGCCGGTAAGGTTCTTTTTGATGCTACCTCGCTTCAAAGCGAAAGCAAAAAAGGCCTGCCTGATGGATTAAAGGTGCATTCCAGTGGGATTCTCTTTGCCACAGGCCCAGGAGGGGTGCTGGTCATCAGCCCGGAGGGAAAGCACTTAGGTACGATCCTGACAGAAAACGGAACGGCCAACTGTGGCTTGGATTCCGAAGAAAAATACCTCTACATGACTGCGGACGGCTTCCTTTTGAGAATAAAGCTAAATGGGACGGAATAGATCCTGACTCTCTTCCTGGCTCCTGAAAACTCTTGTTGGTTAAGAAGATCAATTTCTCCTTTGTGATTTCGCGAGAAAATTTTTCTCTTAAGAAGAAATCTGTTTTGAGACGTTTGCTTTCAGTTCCCTACCAATGACGTATTACCTATTAAGTACCCCTTTGTAGGTTTTTTATGCGATCAGTTCCACCTCAAGTTCAATTGCTAGCTTTTGAAGTTGTCTCATTTTTTGATGATTGAGCTGTTGAATGTAATGTTCGACTCCCTTTTCGACATATTCTTTTCCTCTCACCATTAATCTCCAGTATTGCTCCGCAAGTTTTCTAGCCACAGCTTTTATTGCAATACTAGGTCCTTTTCTTGCTCTTAATCGCCTCCCAAATGCCCCTAAGGCAATATGCTTGCTTTGTAGGAGACTTTGCGCGGTGACTCTAAATAGATGGCCGGCCTTGGGCCTTCCTTTTGATTTACTCTTCTGTCTTTTTCCTGAATTATTCTGTCCGGGTGAAAGTCCTAGCCAACTGGTAAAGTGCTTTTCGCTTGGCCATCGGGAGAGATCTGCCCCTGTTTCGGTGTAAATCTGAAGCCAGTTGTAATCGGTAATTCCCGAAAGTGCAGTTGCATCTTTTCCGTCAAAAATCTTCAATAGATATTGGTCCAGTCCTTTCACGTCAGGTTTATTATGACGAATCGGCTTTCTAGGTTGTTTGGAAGGATTTTCAGGGAGCGTATCATGATATTCATTGAGGACTTCCCCAATTTTGGCATCGCAGTTCTGAATCTGTTTTTTGTAAAACTTATATCCCTCAAGGGCTTGTCCCAAGCTGAACAGACCGATCTGGGTATAAAATCCTTCAAGAGCCTTGACCAACTCTTCACCTTTGTTCTTAATCAAACTGCTGTGACAAAGTGAAACGAGTTGATGTGGATCTCGCACACCCGATAAAATCGCATCTATCATCGCTAGACCGCTCGCACCCTGAATCTGGCTGAGCACCTCCGGAAGACGGATATTCATCTCGATTAAGGCCTTTTGCATATGGTTGATATACATCGACATACTCCTGATGTGATCCTCTCTTAACCGTTGATACCCCCGAAGCTCTTTAACCAATCCTTCGGCAACATAACAACGGTTCAACAAACCAAACGAATGAAGCTGATTGATCCATTGACAGTCTTTTACATCGGTTTTCCTTCCCGGAACCTGTTTAGTCTGTCTTCCATCTACCAACCAAACATCAAATCCTGCTGCTCTAAGAATATCATAAAGAATAATCCAGTAACTCCCTGTCGCCTCCATGGCTACAGTTAGAACTCCGTTTTCACGGAGATAGTCGACCGCTTGATGAAACTCGGAAGTAAAAGTCCCAAAACTCCTAACCGGTTTCCCTTCCACACCGATATAAATACTCCTTGAGCCTATATCGATTCCTGCTGAATGAAGATGTATCTTTTCCATACTCTGAATTAGAAACTCTGAACCCAACTGGAAATGAAATCTGGCAGCCTACCATTCGGACAAGTTCAAAACTGTACCACTCTTTTATGCTCAACCACTTGGAACCAAACTCGCAGACAGGCAATTGCTCTATACAGCTAGACGGCCACACTGTTCAGGTTAACGCAAGTTAATACCGTCATTTCTCTTTTGTAAATCCAAATTTTTCCGACTCGCAAAGACGGTGAGCCGCAAAGAGTGAGATAAATGCCATGTTGTGTTGCTTCTCCGGTTTTGCTGCTCCACGCTATGCTGCTTCTCCAGAAGCAGCGTAACCGGATTACTTCTGGATTTTGACGAGAAAACTACCTCTGGCAATATGGGCTAAACCTTAGGTAAGACCCAAGGTTCCCGATAGCTTGGCCAGATCAGCTCGTTTGCGGCAGCATTGCCGACAAATTCCCGTTTGGTATCATCCCAGACCAGCTCTTCCGCACCGACTCTCGCTGCAATATTGGGAATGTGCGCATGCAGTGCCGCGATCCGCCCCGCTTCAGGAGGACAGATAGGTTGATTTCGGGTTTTGATGCAGTCCACAAAATTAGCCACGTGGAGGTTGTGGGACTCTTTCGCACCTTCCAGTTTTTTGGATTCGATCTTAGGTGCTTTGGCTTCGGGATCCCATTCCGGATAGATTTCGTAGCCGCTTCGGTTGACGACCAGCGTACCCTGTTCTCCGACATAGGCGATCCCATAGGGCTTTCCATAGGGGCCGGTTTGTAGGCCTCCGTTCATGTCGTAGTTGATCAGAAAGTCCTTTTTGGGAAAGAGGACATTCATGGTGTCAAAGGTGTCCCGATCTCGATTTTCCATGTCCACATTGTTTGCGTAGGTCAACACTTTCGCCGGGGCGACGGGATTTTGTTCGACCCAGATCGCCATATCCAATAAGTGTACTCCCCAATCTGACATCAATCCTCCGCCATAATCCCAAAAATGTCTCCAACTGCCATGGAATCGGTTGGGGTTGAAATCCCGCTTCGGAGCTGGGCCCAGCCAAAAGTCGTAATCCACTCCGGTAGGGACGGATGTGGGTGGCGCAATGAGGTTGCCTAGTCCATAGTTAAAATTTGACCAAATATTCACTTTTCGGATTTTACCCAAGTAGCCGCTTTTCACCAGATCCCGGGACTCAATAAATGTCTGCCCGGATCGCTGCTGCTGCCCGACTTGCATGATTCTATCGTATTTGCTCGCAGCCTGAGCCATGAGGTCGCATTCTCCGATGGAGTTGGCCATGGGTTTTTCGACGTAGACGTCCTTTCCTGCTTGACAAGCTGCGACGGCAATCAGGCAATGCCAATGATCCGGCGTGCCTATAATGACGGCGTCGATGTCTGTTCTTTCCAGCAGTTTTCTAAAGTCGGTGAATCGATCCGGCTTTTTCCCGGTGATTTCTTCCACTTCCTTTATTCGACTGTCCAATATATTTTGGTCTATGTCGCACAGAGCGACGCACTCGACTTCGGGCAGGGCCAGGTGATGTTTTAGGATGTTAAACCCCATGTTTTTGCCCCCGAAGAGCGCAACCCTGACTTTGTCACTGGGAGCGATTTTGTTGCGTGCTTGGATAAGATTTGGGCTGAGCCAAAGTCCTCCTGCAAGAAGTGTTGAGGATTTCAGGAAGTTTCTGCGATCAAACATGGTTGTCTTGGGTTGTGGGGTCTACCAAATTAGGTTCAAAAGTCCAGTGAAGAAAGGCGGAATTCAGATTTTTCCAATGGGCGAAAACAATCAAAATGTTTATAAGGTGTGGAAATCTCTTATTTATCGGTGGAAAAAAAGTGGGGAAAAAAGCTTGGAAAAAATTGGAATCGAGCTGAATATCAGGCAACTTCGATTCATCAAGTAAGAGATAAAAGACCGAAAGTAAGATTTCGGATCCAGTTTGAAAGTTTGAGATCGGGCACAAAGGGGAGTTCATCAACGGATGGATTTCTGAGACGGATTACCGCAGACGTGCAACCAACGATGATGTTGATCAAAGATTCCCTCGGGAATTGCAAATGATCTGACAGAAAGGACTCCAAAGCGTAAGCCGAAGAGTTGAAAGAGGTAACTCCAGAAGCGTCAAAAAGATCAGGTCAGCGTGCTGCCTCCCTCGGGAGAACGCCATCGGCACAAAGGAACGACAGCTTCACAGCTTCGTTTGCAACGGGTCATCCGCAGAAGTGCAAAAACAGATCGGCTCAAAAAGAATACGCCATTGGGTATCTTCGGATAGCCAGACACAAAGGGGCTTTCGGCAACGAAAGTCTGAGACGGGCAACCGCAGAACGGTCATCGTGGTACTTCAATTTGGGACTAATCCCCTCGGGGGTTGACTTGAAAAAATGGATTTCTGACTGGGTAACTGGAAAGAGTCGATGAACTGTAGCTTGAGCCGAGTTGAAGGTTATGATTTTCAGTTCGACAAACGGGAAGATTTCGCAAGAAATTCTTCCCGTTTCTGTTTTACGGCTTCTTCAATGCCTTCATCCTGTTTTTCCAGTTGTCAAGGTATTCGAGCCGGAATTTATTTATGGTTTTTGCACCCGGCCTTTGATTTTCAATTAATTCTGGATCTTGCCGGTCCGTCCAATACTGAGGTCGGTCTGGATTTTTTTGAAACGATCCTCCCCAGCTTTCTCCTTCGGGATTCTCGGGATCGCCATTTAGCAGGTAAAGCACACTCGGTGTGTCTCCCATCTTGATATCGGATTTTTTTTCAAAGAAAAGTTTTCCTAGAGCTCCGAATTCTTTGACAGAGGTCTCTACAAAAGAGCTATTTCCCCAAGGGTCATTCTGGACTCCTCCCATATACATCCCACGAAAAGTCGTGTTGCTTTCTATCCACCAAAAGTCCGGATGATTGTACCAAAGGAAATCTCTCGACTTTTGATCTTGTTGGGTGTTCCACGAACCGATGGAATAGACTTGGAGGAAAGACTTGATCTCTGGGTAAAAATGCACCGCTTGCGCCAAGTCTGTGATTGAGCCCCAGATTAGGATATACACTGGTTTACCATAGGCCAAGATCTGCTGGGCGAGGAATTCTGCTCCGGGACTGATTCGCTCCGGAGTTTCGGTCTTTTGGATTTCTGTTTCTCCCTGACGGGAAACTGTTCTGAGTCGATCGGGCATCGGGTAATCCAAACCGCTTGCTTTCAACATTGGAAAATCTTTCTCATAAGCTTCCAAAACTTCCTTAATATCGCTCAATCGCCCTTTACCCGGAGGGGAAGAGACAATACCCAAGATCTCAAACCGGTCCGCATACACCAAAAAATGTATCAGGGATTGGTGGTCGTCTGGATCATCGCCCCCGATGTCCGTGGAGATGATGACCGGAATTTTTTCCTGAGAAAACACAGGTTCTCCGACACCAAGAAGCAGGAGGATTAGAAGGAGCTTTTTTGACCTCATTTGACGACAGGTTTGGAAAATCAAATTAGGGGTACTTTCTTGTTTTTGAAAACAATCCCCTTCTTATGAAACCTTGGCTTTTATCCTTTTTTGTTGCGTTTGCTTTTTGGAGTTGCTCCGGTTCAGAAGAAAAGCAGGATGATTCACACCGCTCCCAACCCAATGTCGTCTTTATCTTGGCCGATGACCTTGGCTACGGGGATTTGGGCTTTTTGGGACAGCAATATATCGAGACTCCCAACATCGATCGCCTGGCAAAAGAAGGGATGTTTTTTACCCAGCACTATTCCGGTTCGCCGGTCTGCGCGCCGTCGCGATCTGCTCTGTTGACTGGTCTGCACACGGGGCATACGCCGATCCGGGGTAATTCCGAAGTGCAGCCTGAAGGACAGATGCCGATGACCGATTCTGTTCAGACCATGAGTAAGATCTTTCAGCAGGCTGGCTATGTCACCGGTGCTTTTGGAAAATGGGGCTTGGGGATGAATGAGACCTCGGGCGAACCGGTGAATCAAGGATTTGCAGACTTTTACGGCTACCTCTGCCAGCGCTATGCGCACCGATACTATCCTGCGTACCTCTGGGAAAATGGGCAGAAAGTGGATATGCCGGGCAACGATTGGACTGCCAAGACAACTTACGCGCCGGATTTGATACAGGAAAAGACCCTGGAATTCATCGAGCAAAACAAGGAAAAGCCCTTCTTCCTCTTTATGCCGATCGTCACGCCCCATGCGGAATTGGCCGCACCTGATGACGAGATCTTGCAAAAATACGTGGCAAAGTTTGGAGACGAAAAACCTCATGTCGCACCTGAGGGCGGAGACTATGGGCCGGATATGAAGATCTCCGCCTATCAATCCCACCCTAATCCACATGCTGCTTTTGCGGCAATGGTCGAGCGGATCGACGTGTATGTGGGTGAAGTGCTGGACAAGCTGGACGAACTGGGACTTGCAGAAAACACCATCATTGTCTTTACTTCAGACAATGGAGCGCATCGGGAAGGGGGAGCAGATCCTGACTTTTTCGATTCCAATGGGCCATTCCGTGGCTACAAGCGGGATCTTTATGACGGTGGCGTCCATGTGCCGATGATCGTAAAGTGGCCTGGTAAAGTGAATGCGGGAAGCACTTCGGACCATGTCTCTGCATTCTGGGATTGGTTGCCGACTTTTGCCGATATCCTTGGGGAGAAAACCCCGGACGGGATCGACGGTGTGTCGTTTTTGCCTAGCCTGACTGGCTCCAAGGAACAAACTTCGCATGACTACCTCTATTGGGAGTTTCATGAATTGGGAGGCCGGCAGGCGGTGCGCCAAGGAGATTGGAAGCTGGTCAAGTACCAGGTGATCGACTCAACCAAAACTACCTTGGAGCTTTTTGATCTGTCAAAGGATCCCGGAGAGCAAAACGATCTGGCGGACCAAAATCCCGAAAAAGTAAAAGAACTGGAGGCCCTGATCGCCAAGTCGCACAAGCCGAATCCGATCTTCACCCTTTTTGATAAATAAAGAGCGGGAGCCAGTGGCCTATAAAAATTACTGGGTTTGAGACTCGATTATTTTGATGTGTAAGTAATAACGTGGTGTTACTAATCGCAAGATTTGGCTATTAACTACCCTTATGATGTTACTTGTTTCTTTTTCAAAATCTTAAAGAAAATGAGTGGGGTCAACCGGCAAAGGCGAGATGTTTTGTGTCGCAAACAATGGAGATAACCGAAAATTTGGAAGTTCCGCAAGCCATTTGGGTACACTTCAAGCTTGGGTGCCAACTCGCTAAAACGAAAAAACGGGAGCCAATGGCCCCCGTTCCCTTACCCAATCATTTACTTATTACCCTATAAGTAGGATGAAATTATTTCTTATTACTATCCAAACTGTCCTTCTCTGACCTGCTCGTTTTATTTTTCCAATCCCAAGCCACGATGACCCAATCTTCGGTTTCGTCCGAAAACTCGTGAATGACCTCAAACCCCACCCGCTGATGGGCTTTGATCGAGCGGACATTCGATACGGCAATCTCAGTGATCGCAAAGTCGAAGCGCTCTGAAAATAGCGCTCCATAGGCTTCATACATTCGGTCGAAGATCCCTTGACCTCGGTGATTTTTGTCCACACAGATTTGTCCGATCACCATGTAGTCGAAGTCTGCAACCAATTTTCCTCCAAAATTTACTCGGTCAAACTGCCTGAACATTGGAACCAGTACAGGCACCAAGGCTTTGGAAGCTTTGGTCATCGCCAAGACATAGCCGATGACCCGCCCGTCCTCTTTTGCGATCAGATGAGGCGCGATTGCATTCATCTCCAGCAACTGCTCATAGCTGTGGTTGACCGTGACAAAGCCTTGCTCGGATTTTTCCGTCGCTGAGATGTTTTTCGGTAGATTGCTATGCTGAAGACCTAAGATGCCTTGCAGTTCCTCCGGTGATTCTGCCGGTTTGAATTGGATCATGGGTTGGAAGTTTTGCGAAAGCTAGCCGAAAAAAGCCCGTTTTCCCACGGTTTTTCCCAAGTGCAGCCTTCTGTCACATGCGGTACGATTTCAAGCCAATTTTGCTTAGTTTTAAGCGTCAACCCATATAGCCCATGAAATCGAGCATGACGAATCGCTTCTCAATTTGGGATGCTTGTTCAAGCTGCAAGATTACCTATGGCCTGTTAGAAAAATCTATTGTCATATGAGTTTTAACAAGTACTATTTCGGAATCTGGTTCTTTCTCTTCGCGCTTTTTGCCTATTGGCAGTTCAACGACCCCGATCCCGAAGTATGGATCAGCATCTATGGCGTTGCGATGATTTTTTGTCTGCTGGGTTTTCGAGGAATTTTTCCCAAAATTCCGTTGACGCTTGTCGTAGTCTTGGCCATCTTGGGAGCGATCTATTTCTTTCCAGGAGGAGTAGGACAATGGGTCTCCGATGAGATTGCTCAACACGACCTCACCATGAAAACCCAACAGATGGAGGAAAACCGTGAAACTTTCGGGCTTGCGATCGTCGCCATCGTTTTAAGTCCGGCCTTGTACAAGGCCTGGAAAAAATAAATTCAAAACCTACACCAAACCCATTAACCTATGCAAAAAATCTTCCTGTTTCTGCTCGCTATGACCATTGGATTGGGGGCTTTTGCCCAGCTGCCAAAAGTCTCGAAATCCAAGTATTTCGAAATTCGCAAGTACTATGCACATCCCGACAAGCTTCCTGACTTGCTCAAGCGCTTTGAAGATCATACCCTAAAGTTGTTTGAAAAAGCTGGGATGGAAAACATCGTCTATTTCGTTCCGGATGAGAACACGGACAATTCGATGACCTATATTTTAGGCTATCCCAGTGCAGAGGCAAGAGATACTATGTGGGCTTCTTTTATGAATGATCCTGAGTGGAAAAAGGCATATGAGGCATCCCATGCCAATGGTCCTCTGGTGGCCAAGGTGGAGTCCACCTTTATGGTCTTGGCACCCGAACTCAATGATACGCCGATTCCGACCGGAAGCGGGATTTTTCAGATGCGAACCTACCATTGCTTTCCTGACAAGATCGAAAACATCCAAGCTCGATTCCGCGACCATACCCGGGATCTGTTTAAAAAGCAGGGGTTGAAAAACTATCCCTATTGGCTGACCGTGGAGAAGGATGGCTCACAGCCAAAGCTGGTCTATCTGCTGGGCCATGATTCCGAGGATGCCTTCAACGCCGCCTTTGAGCGATTCAGAGCAGATCCTGATTGGATCAAAGCCCGTGACGCTTCCGAAGAGTCAGGCAAGATTGTCGAGAAAGTCGATGCCGTTTTCTTCAAGACTTTGCCTTTTTCTCCGATGAAATGAGAGAGAAATTAGAAGATTGAAAGATTGAAAAATTGGGGAGTCCGACGGTGTGTCGACTCCCTTTTTCTTTTGGTTGAATTTTTTCTATGGGAGAAAGGTCTCCAGCCACATCCGCTTTTTAGCTGGAATGGCTTTACTCCGGGCGGCGATTTTGAGCAATTCTGGGTTCTTCTCCTTGGCATGAACTAGCTGGAAAAGATCGGCAACCGACAAGGTGTTCTCTGGCCGCTCGAGAAGCGTGAATTCCTGTCCGACCGCCACATGCCCTTCCTCCAGGATGCTCAAATAGCTGCCTCCATATCCATGCGCGATAAACTCTCGGATCACCTGCTGGGTGCCAAACTTGTGACCTAACTTGTAGCAGGGTTCACGATACTGCGATACTTGCACCACGGCCTCACCCACTTGATAGATATCGCCCAGATAGGCCTCATTCTCATCAAATCCGGAAAGGGTGAGGTTCTCACCAAACATCCCCCAAGTCCAGTCCAGGTCGGGGTATAAGCCTTTCCAATACGGATACTGCTCGGCGGAGAAGATGTAGCAGGCCTTGTAATAGCCTCCATGGTTTAGGCGATTGGAGACCTCATCGCCCATCACATCATTCTTGGTCAGGTAGAGGGGCTGGTCTGTAGGAACCTTGTAGATGCCTGTCTTTTCCTCCTTCCCGTTCCAGAGAAAGGTAGTGGGTTGGGCGATATTGGTGGAGATGATTTTCATGGGGAGAGCACGTGGGATTTGGTATTATAAATCAAAAAAAAACGCCAGTAAATTAGAATACTGGCAAATATTTGAAATTGAGTTGTGCTTGATGTGGAGCTTTGAGAATGAGCCAAAGGGATCCTCCCGAAGAGTCTCGCAAGATTTTCGAGAAAGTCGATGTGGTGTTCTTCAAGACTTTGCCTTTTTCTCCGATTAAGTAGGAGTTGGAAGTCTGTCAGGCTGAGCGGAGTCGAAGCCTAAAGTTGGAAGCTGGACCTCTTCGATATTTGACGTTTGACGTTCGATATAAAGATTCCGAGTCTTTCGGGGGGCTTTTCATATTCAGAATAGAAGGTTCCAAACCTTCTAAAGGGAAGGAAGCATCGGTTTACTTTCTTCTCCAAGACCACTTTGCGTAAGGCTTATTTTTAGCAAGCTGTTTTTCGGTTGTTAATCTCAATATTGAAATTTACTTTGGTTCTAATCGATTGCTGCCATATTATATTTTGACTTTCAAGTTTGTAAATTAGTGTTCACCTATGATAGGGCTTGGTTCTCGTTCCTCATAATCGTATGTTAATGTCAAATCCATAAATTGATCACTTTCGATCAGGTGGTCAAATTTTTTTCTGAGTTCCAAATATTCATCATCGCTTTTCTTTACATCCTCGCGAGTTACTGTATAAAACTCCAAAACGCTCAAAATTTCAGCATTCTTGGTTTTGTCCGACAAATTTGAGAAATCGTTATTTTCGATAATAGCTTTTGCTTCAGGCCAAAGCTCCATATTTGACTTAATTGAATGAAATTGAGCTTTCCATTTTTTTGTTAAGCCTAATTCTTCTTCAAACAATTGGCGATAAATGATGAACGTTTCGGGCATATAAAGTAGAATCATATACTCATTTACATCTGAACCGTAAGCTTTTTGGAAAAACGATCGCTCAGGAGGGACAATTCCCCTCGTCGCATTACTTATCGATTGAATTGCACGTATAAATTTTTTATTCCAGAGCTTACCTGTATGATGTCTGTGCTTTGCCTCTTCGCCAAATAGAGGGATGTACTTCATTGGGAACGAATAAATATGGATATTCAATTCCTCAGACAACTCCATATTTATTTGCATCCTCAAGTAAAGCTCTTCCGGCTTGTCCTTAAAGTTGAAGAGTAGGTAGTTCGAAAGCCGATTGATGTCATATTTAGCTGCCAGACGTACTGCATGTTCATATTGTTTCCTAATTCCCCAATAGTCGAAAGCTATTCTCAACGGATTAATGGGGATCTCACTAATCATCTTCATTATTTCATCAGTGACATATCGGGCATCTGTCCCTTGGTTGAAATCTACATACCGATTTCTTGGTGCCTTGTTGCGGTATTTTTCAAAGATATCCTTCAATTCTTCACTGGCACTAAGTATATTTTCTTTGGTAACGGTTTCAAATTTGATGAGTTGATATTGATCATATATGTCATATACACTTTGGGCAATCTCTCCCTTCACTCTCTTCTCAATAAAGTCCTTCAAAATTGAATAACTCCGTTTTATGTATGCAGCATCATTGACTCCCTTTTTGAGGTTTCGAATGGCAATTTCTAATTGATTGGGTTCAACGTATTTTGCGCCTTTCACGAATCCCATCTCCTTAATCTCTTGAATGATTTCAGGGAACTTTGGAGATGCAAGGACATTGTTGTCCATCAGAAGCAAATTCTGTTGTTCACCATAGCGTTCATCTATTAAGGCGAATTTGTTCTTAGTAGGTATTTTTTCTTTATACGTGGGCTCCAGAATGGGGACTGAACAAAAGGCACAAGTCCTTGTGCAGCCTTTTGTCATAAAAGTAAAATAAGCGCTTCCAGTGGGGTAGTTGTAATCTATCTCATCCAAAATCGAATAATCCAACGGCAAATCGTCAATGACCAAATGTTTTGCTTTAGCGATATGAGGGTCGAGCATCCCAGGTCTATCCAAAATTCCCTCAAATGGTTTGATACCCGTTTCTGCCTCCACTTCCTTCGCCAATAATGAAGCTAAAACACCGCCGATCTTGAGTTCTTTCTGATCCTTTACAAGGCACTTGGCATCCTCGATTGTCTTAATTGTAATGTCCCAATAAAATGTAAATAACGTCGTGATATACACTCTATCCCATTTGGGGTCTTCTTCGTACTTCCTGTTTTTATAGTAATCAGAGAAATGTTTGAGCCAAATCTCAAAAAGAGGGATTTGATTCGTTGAACTCTGGTCGAGCTCATCAAGAAAAGTTTTCAATTTTGTTGAATGACCAGATTTTAAATAACCAACAATTTCATCCGACTTCCTCCGCCAATCAATCGTGTTGTTTATTTCATTTAATTTATCTAGGCAGTCGTTTAATACTTGACTAAAAACAAACTCCTTTAAGTCACCTTTATAAAACACCACATGATCCCCTAGCATCCGGTGATAAGTTGCAATTTTCATCAAGCCAATTGGTGGGTACTTGTTTTTGTATCCCGGCTCTATCAGGAGTATTTTTCTTATTTCCTTACTCATCTTACTTGCATAAATCTTCCTTAATTTTTTCTTTCAAAATGTTTGCTATATCCTTTGGTAGCACATTGTCTATTACCGCATATATCTGGGAGACTAACTTTCTGTCTTTACGACTCAAACTGGTAATATCGTCGGTCATGTATTTGGGTTTTCCCTTATTATTTGAGATAGTCAAAGTTTCAATCACCGGTTCCTTTTCACCTACCACCTTTTCAAATACTTTTTGCTGTGATGAAGAGCTGCTAATAGCTTTTGCCTGAGCTTTTTCCAGCTCTTTACTTGCTATTTCCGCTATTTCCTTCTTTAATTCAAGTTTCTGGAGGTATTCCCTTTGTTCCTTAATATTGGTAAAGCCACTTAAGGTTGATTTTTCCTCGAACTCTTTTGAGAATGAATTGTAATCGTCAATTTTCTTTATCTGGTTCCTGACATTCGAAGAGAAATAATAGAGTTTATGTAACTCCTCAAATTTTGCTCTAACAAGCTTTTCAAACTCACTTAAATCTGAATTTTCAAGAAAGTAGTCTCGTCTGGCATTGGGTATAAGTTCGGGGCTAATCGTGTGTATCTCACCAAAAAAATATTTAGTTCCTCGTGCTTCTTTAAATAGTTTTGTCAAGGTTTCGTCTAGTCCAATTTGAATATTTCCCTTTCTTAATCGTAAGCTTCTTGCTGTATTCACGCTAGGAATAACTTTGGTGAAATTTGAAATACTATGCCAACCCCAAGCCAAGAGCCTATTTTTTGAGCTTCTGATTTCAAAAAGTTCAATATCATGAATTTCATCTATCTTTTTCTTATTCCCCTGATCTCCCTCATAAATGCTTGTGGTGTAAGCTTTGAATACTTGATCATTATTTACAGAAATTGAATATTCATCGATTTTAAAATCTAATTCTTCCGCCTTATCGGAGATTTTTCTTTTAAAAATAAACCCTTTTGAATATGGGACGGGTGCAACCATAGTCAGGTACTGGTAAACGTCCTCTTTGTCCAACAATGAGGTATTGCTAACACCTTTCATGGTGACTCTGAAATAGTGAGAGTCTTTTGATTCCTTTTCAGTTTGAAAATCTGTTACCTCGTCAATTACAACGGTTGCCTCTTCCTTGGTGGCTCTGTTATTGATGATGGCCTTTAGTTTTTGGGAATCCCAGATAAGAATAGATTTTGCCTCTTCTCCTTTTAAGCTGGTTTCGAAAATTAGTTTATCACAATAAGCCAAGCCGCCGAGTCGCCCAATTCCTCTAAACCCTTTGTTCTTAGTACGGTCTTTAGTTGATTGGGCAATGTTTTTAAGGATTTCTTGTACTTTATTGCTTTCAATACCTGTCGCATTGTCAAAGATCGAAATTGTCTTTGCTGTAGCGTCAATATTTATTTCAATTTTCCCTTCTCCTAAGTTTGTAAAGATGCCATCCTCTACCGCTTTGTCAATCTGATCAGCACTATTTTGGATATACTCTCTAAAAATAAAACGGGAGTCCTCATACATTCCTAATGTCAATGACTCTATGACATCTTTGCCTATTTTCGTTTCTACAGTGTTAACCATTCGGGAATTGTTTATAAAGGGGTCTTGGGAATTTTATATTCAGTAGCGAACGGAAAACAGGATGTTCAATAATGTATTCACCAGGATCTAATCTGGTCATCATATTTTTATAGACGGGTGGAACAAATCTGTAATCTCCTTTTGAAATTTCGATTGCATTTGTTCGACCATAGGCATGAGTAGCACAGTTTCCTTTTACCCTATCATGTATTGCGCTCTTGAATTGCTCAACTGAAAACAGTATAATGCCGAGAGAGCGACCTCTTTCTGATATGTCAATAATTTGTCTGAGAATAGGTGAGTCTTTTGGAATATCCTTTGACGCATATTTGTTTAACTCATCGATAAAGATGACAATTTTTGAAGGTATTTCATTTTCGTTTCTATCTTCCTGCCCAAGTTTTAGATCATAAATTGCCCGGATGACATCTCCAAAAACAAAGGCCTGGGTGTCTTGATCCAACTTTGCTATATCGATTACATGAATATCATTCTTTTTGATATCCTTGATTGAATCCCTTAATCGTATCTCATTTTTCTCTGGAACAACCCGTTGGCTAAAAATTGAATTGTTTAGTGCTTTGGAAATTACTCTTTTGAATTTACGCCAGCTCATTACAGAGATTTCCTTGTCACTACCCTGCTGTCCTGCTTTAGTAAAGTCTCCAACCTTGTTGATGAACTGTGCCCAACTTGTAACTTCCCCAAATCCCCCTTGGTCTGTTACAATAAAATTAATGATTGATTCCATAGTGCCGGTGGAATCTTCGATATTGGAAAACAGTAAATCTAAATTCAACTTATCATCTTCAAATACATATTTGTATTTAAAACCCTTATTTGCGTCAATTTGAGCCTCAATGTCAGAGTTTTGCCCGTAGCTATATGTCTTGGAAGTTGATTGGTCTGAATATGGATAGTGATACTTTGCATTTTTAAAAGGCTCAGTTGAAAGTCCCAGCATATTTGTGTACCTAATTTTCTCTTCTACTGTCAATTCTTCATTTGGTTCATCAATCGCCAACAGATCTCTCCCTTTTACATTAAACATGACAAAAGCAATTGAATCGTCGCTACCATCGGTTTTCAAATATTGTTCTTGAATGGCCTTCATCAAGAACATTGTATAAGAAGTTTTTGCCGCAAGTCCAGAAATACCAGATATATTTAAATGAGCTCCTTCTGGCCCAATCAAGAATTGTGAGTTTAGATGGACAGGGAGAGTAATTTTATCCTCGGCTCGATACATTTCCATATATCCACATACCAGTGGGTTTTTAATGTTATTGAGACCAAGTGCTTGTAAGACTTCTGCTTGTTCAGCGAGTCCGACTTTACTTCCGTCCAGAACAGGGGTGTAAATGCTTTTATCATTACCTAGTACTTTAGCTTTTACAAAATTCATCCCAATCCTATGCATATTTGGTTCATTATCGACATCACCAAAGTCGCTAGAAATAAAGTTGCTCAAATAACTGGCTGAGTCTGTGATATGAGAAATCTCCTCAATGACTCCAAAAGATATTGAACCTTCAATATGCTCTACTTTTACAACATCAAAAGGATTTAGTATCCGTTGCTTGTTAGTCCAAAAATAGAATTCGTCTATTGTTGTAGGATTTTTTTCTGTTGCCGCAACTTTGCCAATAGTTTTTGTCATAATTTAAAATAGGTTGATAAAATGAATATCGCTTAGATATTTACTTTTAATATAACTTTCCGTCAAATGAATGGGATAAAGATGCTTTGCCCATCTATCGTCTTTTCCATAACAAACAGGATTGCGTTCGTTAATTATATTTGCACTTATTAAATCTATTTCATCAGAATCCAAGCCCTCTTCTTCCTGAATATCCCTTACAAGTATTTTTTCGATTTTTAACACCCCGTCAAATGGGCTTAGAGTTTCCCGAATCCTTAAATACCAAACAGCGAATTTTACATCTGGAATCCTTTCTGTTTGGTACATAAAAGCTGGTGTTCTATGATATATTTTGAGTTCAGCTATGCTTCGAGAAATATCTCTAACATCATTCGATAGAGCTTCGGGGTTAAATGCTTTTGAAACTCCGATTACACAATCATAATTTGACTTTATCTGAGAGAGTTCTCTAGCTTCACTACTTTTCATGTATTCTAAGGATCCGTCTTTTATCAAAAAGGAGTCAGAATTAAGTTTCCTTGCCTTTACAAGCTCAAAAACGACTCTTTGCTCCAGTGCAATCATCTCATCTTGTATCCTGGCTATTCCTCGATCTTCATATTTGTCATTCTCCTTTAGTGCGGTGTTCTTATATGGAAGGATTTTGCTAAAATTTAGTTTTTGTGTTTTTAGGATTTCTTGTCCGTTTAATTTCTTAATGAGGTTCGTGAAAAACTGGTCATTGTTACCAATTGTTGTTTGGGCGTTGGCATTCTCAGGAATTGAAATAACAAGTGGGTTTTTTAAGTTTACAGGCTTGAAGGTGTGTTTATCTTTCCGCTCACAAACAGCCACACCAATTTGTCCCGCAATGATGGGGTAAAGCCTTTTTCCATAAGCTATGTCGTCGACCTTATATGTTCGTCGAGATCCGTCCAAAAAGTACTTAAAAAGCGGGGACCCGTTTTCGCCTATTTTATCCGCTAAGTTTTTGACTGATTTTGTAGTTGTCAAGCTCTTATCTGTCTCTCCTTTTTTCTTTACTTGGATTCCTCTTTTATCTTCATAGTCCATTTTCGGAATGTCTACGGATTCAAAGCAGTATTTGTAAGATTTGTAGTTTTTGCCGTCCGTTTCTTTGGCAATAAAATCTAATATTTTTTGCATAGTCAGATCATTTGAAAAGCGGTCGTGTGTTTGTTTGAATTTCGCAATCGATTTTGCAGAAAAAATTTCAATTCCGCCTAATCACTCAGTTTTTCTCCCGCCGAAAGGCATCTTAGCGAGCTATATTTCCTTAAAGCGAGTTTTCTCCCTTTTTATTTTGTGGATCATCGAGACGGGAGCAAACTTCCATTTAGTTTTTGGATTCCTATACCTTGTGATGGGCGAAATATACAGTTTCATTCCGTTTTTCCTTCAATTTGCTTTTGAAATCCTAAAAAATATCATTTGTAAATTTACAGTTGAAAAAGCCCAAGGTTCTCACCCTGGGCCGTTTGCATGATCGGTCAATTCTCGATCAGCTGATGGTATCTCGCCATGTAGTAGGGGAGGAGATAGAAGGTGCCTTCCTGCTCGGCATCGCCTCCACCGACTTCGCGAAATTCTAAAGCGAAACCGTCACGGTCTTGGCGCACATGGCCACGCTCATCCACCGGCACGGCGTAGGTGTCGTACCGCCAGCCCTTGCCTGGGCTTTGTCCCGGCGTAGGATCAAAGGCCACATCCAGGCGATGTGTGTTGTCCATCTCGTAGCCGATCATATCCAGGGGGATGCGCTCAAGCGTCTCGATGATGTCGCCGGTCTTGGCATCCCACGAACTATACAACTTCGTGCGGGCAGGAGCATAGAGCTTGTTTTCCGGGAATACCACCGCCGGATCGAAGACTCCTTCGGCTGCTTTCTCGGTAAACTTCTGCGCCAAGGCACCATAGAGGGTATTCCAAAACGCGTTCTTTTGCTTGCTGATATGCAGCCAGGCATACTCCAGTGATTCGCGGTACATGAGTAGGAGCTCGGGATCTTTTTCGTAGTTGATCAAGCCATAGAAGCTCATCAGCGAGAGGTTATTGTCCCAGGGCACGACATTGTCCGGTGGGAAAAACTCCTTGGCATGCATGGCATTGATATGGTAGTTGTATTTGTCGCGAAGCATCTTGGCCGTCTCTTCATACTTGGCATCGCCGGTCACGTGACTGGCCACATTCAGGAAGGACAGCATCATCATTGAGTTGAGGCCGCGCTGATCCCAGCCCCAGAAGGAGGCCATGTACTCCGGTGAGAAATTGCCCCAGCGGGTCGGCTTGCCGTCATGATCCATGAGCATAAAGCCGTTGCGGATCAGGTGATCGGTGATGTCTGCCACCACCTCGCGAACCATCGCCTTTTCCTCCTCTGTCTTGGCGACCAGATCATAGTAGATCGCATAGAAGAAGTAGTGCCCGGCCAGTTCATCCGAACTGGTATCGCATTTCCACATATACTTGCCGTCTTCGCTGGTCGGGAAGCGGGGATAGATGTCCTTCCAGAAAGGGTCCGATTGCTGATGCCGCTTGTTGTACTCCCTGCTGTACTGCTCGTTGACGGGTTCGCGGTAGTCTATCGGGATGATCACCCGTGCCGGAAAGCCGGGTTCGTGGGTGATGTCCACCAGCCATTTGCAGGCTTCCAAGCTACGGTCTGCCAAGGCTTTGGCTTCTGCATCGCCGGTTACTGCATATCGGAAAGCCTGTGCGGCACCATACATCGATGTGTACATGCCGTCATTGTCCGAGATTCCGAGTTCGTAAGAATCTTTGTCAAAGGGAACCTTGAGGTTGTTGGGAGCTACAAAGCCCATCCGCACATGGCGGTCTTCGGTCATCTTGGTGAAGTATTTGGCCTTTTCCTCGTAAGTCATCTCCACGGACTCGATCTGGCTGATCCCCTTGGCAGTTGCAATCCAGACGGTTCCGGATGCGTCGACTGCAAGGTCATTTACCTGGTCGTCCGGCAACCAGCGGCGGCTGAAGCGGTAGTAGAAATAGTCGTCTGCTACGCGTATTGCGCCTTTTTCGGTGCCAAACCAAACCTCACCATTCGGACCGGCGGCTGCATTGGTGAAGTGGTTGTAGGGAAGGCCTTCTGCTCCGGTGAAAAGTTTCCATTGATTTCCCTCCAATCTTCCGACACCTTGCTCTGCGCCAAACCAAAGATTGCCCTTGCTGTCCACCACCAATGCGGCGACTTCCCGCGGCGACCAGCTATAGCTGCTGTCGGCGGGTAGGACAGCTTCCCAAGCTCCCGATGACGACTTTTGATATAGGCCGTTTTCGGTGCCGATCCACTGGCTGCCGAGGTGATCAACTGCCGAGAGGACTTTGCCGGAACCTGCCGGAAGGTTTTTCTCCGGGTTGGTTTTTACAGCGATTTTATTTTTGGAAGCAGTCCATTTACCTTCTTTGAATTCATAGAAAGCTCCCTTGGACTGAGCGATGGGAATCCCGCCGATGACCTGAATCCGATCTATCGCTCCGGCGGGCAGTCCACTACCCCCTTCGTGTATCGTGGCGACATCCTGGTAAAAGGTCTTTTCCTGTATGTGGGGGATAAATCCGGCGCACAACAGGATTATAAAAGCTGCTATGAAAAATTTCATCTGAAGGTGGTTATGAGTTGTGTTTTTGACTCGATGAGGGAGGAATTTTCCTCGGCAAACAGGGCATACTTCTAATACTGACAATTTACCCGATAGGGCTAATCTGAGTGATATAGTTTATTTCTTATGAAAGAGTCTGAATCAACGACCTGCCAACATTTCCAAAAGGCCGAACTTTGAAAAGCTTTGTTCAGTAACTTCGATGTATGGAAATTTGAACTTCTGGTGCAAGCAATTGCACTCTGTCTCAATATTTGATGTTCCATTGAAATCAGATAAATTAGAGACTATGAAAGTATTGACACTCAATATTCCTGACAGTTTGGACTTGGACGATTTGCAAGTGGCCATGATTGTGGCAAGCAGGCTCTATGAGCAGGGCAAACTTTCGCTCGGACAGGCAGCTGAAATGACTGGTTTGTCTAAACGGACGTTCGCTGAATTATTAGGCACCTACGAGGTTTCAATTTTTAACTACCCCGCTGCAGATCTAGCTAGTGACGGGACCAATGCCTAGTGTCATCATTTCCGACACGAGTTGCTTCATTGTTTTAACCAACATTGGAGAACTTGGACTTCTGCAGAAACTTTACGGCAGGATTACAACTACCCAGGAAATTGTGTCCGAATTTGGTGAATCGCTTCCAGATAGGCTGAAATTGGAAGCGTCGTCGATAAGTCCAAGCAAATACTTCTTGAGTACCGACTTTCGATTTTCCCATGAAATAGAACTGCAAGCTATGGATGAAGCCAACGGATGAGCCTTTTGAAACAAACAATATTTAGGAGTTGCAAAGGATGTTCCGCGGAATGAATTCCTTTCCCCTTTCCGACTTTTACTTCTTTGGCGAATAAAGTCCTCCCGGAAAAAGCTTTTCAGGATGGCTCTCAGAGGAAATGTGCTCGACAAACTGATTGAAGCCTTTCTCTTGCTTTCGCAGATCAAAAGAATCATACAAGTCGCCCAGCACGGTGTAGGCGCGGAACTGGAGTAGATCACCCTCGATGGTTATTTCTTGATAAAACTGCGTGTTAAGACCAACCCGATCCATCCAGCGTTTTTCTTCCAAAATGCCGTATTGTTTTGGCCCTGCGACAGAGATCAGATAGACCGGGCCAGCTTGACCTTTTGATACTTCGATGGTTTTATACTGTCTATTTCCGCGTCCATACATGTGATCATGGCCTTGCAGCACGAGATCCACCTGGTGTTTTTCAAAAATAGGTTGCCAAGCATTTCTGAGTTCCGGATAGTCGCCGTGGCGCCCATCTCTGGCTGAGAAGAGCGGATGGTGATAGGAAATGACCGTCCAAGTTTGTGGATTGTCTTTTAAAACCGTTTCCAGCCATTCCGTTTGGATGCGGAGATCTTCCTCCGAATTCAAAGCAATCAGGCTATTGAGGACGATTAGCCGCATGGAATTGTAGTCGATGTAATAAGCACTTTCTTCCAGTCCCTTCGGGCCGTTTTTAGGCAGTTCAAATTGCGCATTCCAGAAGACACTGAGGGACGACTCCTCGGCTCCGGGCAACATGTCGTACTCATGGTTTCCGGTCACGGGTACAATGTGCATTACCGAAGGGATATGACCCAGCGCCCGAAACCATTCCTGCCATTGAGATGCATCGTGCCCGTTGTTGACGCAGTCCCCGGCGAAAAGCATGAACGCCGCCTCCGGCCTATGAGCATAGGCCGCTCGTACTGCCCGGGTGCCCCATTCCAAGATGTCGTTTTGGATATCTCCCAGATAAAGGAAGGAATAAGGAGAGGCATCATTTTTCGGTGTTGAAAAATCATTCCAGCCAGTCCATCCGCCTGTTTGGTCACCGACACGATAGAGGTAAGTTTGGCCGGGGATCAAGTTCTGGAAAGTTGCCGAATAATAGTAATGAGTTTGATTCGAGTCGCTCTCCAGTTTTTGGACGGTAGGAGTGATGCTTTGCAAAGGGAGTGTAGTTGGAGAATCCGTCGCCAGCCCGATTTGTGCCAAAGGCGCTGCCACCGGATTTTTGGTTCTCCAGGTAACACTTTGCGAAGTCGCAGGATCACCGCTCCAAGTCAGTATCACGTGCTCCGGAAAAGTACTTTGGGCCAAGGTGAAATTGCTCAGAAGAAAAAGTGGGAAAACGAATGTCAGAATGGTTTTAAACCGAAAAGAAGAAATCATGTCCAGGTGTTGTTTATCCATTAGGATACTGGAAGAAAACCAAAAAAGGCCAGTTGAAATCGGGACATAGATTTTTTGCCACAAAGTTCTGTAAAGGATTTTATTGGAGATGTCCAAAGAACGTGGTATTGAACCTCTAAGTTTGAAGGAGTTATTAGCGTTTCTTAAAGACGCAGAGAAAAAAAGCGGAGGCTTCGGGGGAGCCTAGTAATTCAAAATTTTCAGGGTTAGCCTCCCAAAATTTTTGAGACTTTCTAGCTCTGCGAGAAGTAATTTGATCTCACGTAACGCGAAGTTCTCGGAGGATTTTTCCTGTTGAATACGATTGACTTAGCGTTTTGGAGAATCAAAAAAGCCATCCCGATTCCTCAGGATGGCTTTTTCAATGAAAATCAGCTAGGGATTACTTCGCGTTGAAGGTGATTCCCATCACGATGAAGGTTCCGATATCGCCACCTTTGGCATCCGTGACGAAGTAGAGTTTGTGCTTCTGTCCGTCAGTCGTACCGGTGATCGGAAGCGAGGTCTGATGCATCAGGACCGGCACGCCGGGAGGCGCAAATCCCGGGCCTGGCTGCTGCACACCTTCCGCGATCACTGTGCCTGTTGGGCTGTCGAGTCTTACTTCGAAGTGTACCGGAGCAGTGAGTGCTTCGCGAGATGCGTTCGAAAGCGTGATCGAACCGACACCACTTAGATCTGTGGGAGGAAGAGCGAAGTGTCCTTTTTCTGCAGGGACGATCAGCAAGTGTTGCCCGTCATACACCATCTTGGTGATTCCATCGAACTCGTTTATGTTTGAGATTGCCACCGTGTTGGAGGTCAAGATCAAGGAGTTAGAACCAGTCAATGGCTTGATGTTCTCTCCGCCTTTGTCGGTAAACGATGCGGAAATGATTAATGCGCCGGTTGGAGATGGAGTCTTGCCCATAGTCGCATCCAAAGTTCCTTTGGCACCAAGGTTAGGCTTGGAGTCCGCTCGCAGCGATAATACATAGCTCACCAAAGCATTGGCATCTGCGGCTTTCAAGTCAGGATTTGCAGGCATGGCGGTCTCTCCCCATACTCCGCTGCCGCCGGTTTTGATTTTGTTAAGCAGGTAGTCGCGGTCTCTTTCACGGTATTTTTTGGCGACATCCGCGTAGGCGGGGCCGATGGATTTTTCAGTTTCATTGTGACAGGTCTTACAGGTTAGCGACTGCACAAGCGCTTTGCCGTTCATGGCCTCACTCATGATCTTGTGGCCCATGTCTGCTTCCGCCAAGTCAACACCCGAAATGTAATCCGCAGATACGAACAAGGTGCTCAGATCCGAACCTGCAGTAGCGTCGTCCTGATCGGTGACAGAGACTGAATAGGCTACTTTTTTTCCGGGGAAATAGAAGGACTGGTTGCCGTCGATGGTGATCTGGATCTCCGGGGCAAAGTTGCCGGAATAAACAGCGACAGGCATGCTTGCACCGGAAAGGCCCGCCGGATCGTTGGCGGTCACTTTGACTTCATAGTCTCCCACGGTGTTGAAAGTATGAGTCAAAGTAGGCTCCGTGGTGGATTTGGTCTCGCCATTTCCAAGATCCCAAGTGTAGGACAAGACGTCATTTTCAGGATCGGATGCCGTGGCTGTGAACGTTACCGTCAATGGATTGCTTCCGGAAGTTTTGTCCACATTCAAAGCAGCTACGACCGGTGCACGGTTGCCGCCATTGTAATCGATTCGGAAAAGTCCCGCATCCGGGTTTTTGCTGAACCAGCCGTTGCCGTACTCCAGGATGTAAATTTTCCCGTCAGGGCCCATCTCCATATCGATCATTGCATTGAACTTGGTGCCTGGCATGAATGGTTCGATCTTTTCTAAGTCTCCGTTTTCATTCATCGTGACTACTTTGATCCAGCCTCTGATCCACTCGTAGATGAACAGTTTACCGTCGAAATAGTCAGGCATGCGGGTTTCTGAAGGATACATATCGGAATAATAGACCGGACCTGCCATCGCATTTCTGCCGCCTGTGCCCAAGGAAGGGAACTCGGGAGAAACGGCATACGGATACCAAATGAAGGCTGGCTCTACCGGAGGAAGGATTTTCAGTCCGGTGTTATTCGGAGAATTGTTCGCCGGTCCAGCCAAGTCAAACGCAGGGCCGGTTTCTCCAGTTTCGTAGTTGAATTCACGATAGGCGTAATTATTTCCAATTGTGTAAGGCCAGCCGAAATGTCCGGCTTTTCTTGCCTGATTGATTTCATCATATCCTCTTGGACCTTTGACAGCGAGTGAATCATTGTTGGCATCTGGGCCAACTTCACCCCAGTAGAGGAAGCCGGTTTTCTGATCGACAGAGATTCTATATGGATTTCTTAGGCCCTGCACAAAGATCTCAGGACGTGTGCCCTCAGTGCCTTTTGCGTATAGGTTGCCGTCCGGTACTGTGTAGCTTCCATCCTCCGCCACTTTGATCTTCAGAATTTTCCCTCTCAAATCGTTGGAGTTTCCGGAGCTTCTACGGGCGTCCCATTGCTTATTGCCTTCACGTCCATCCAGGGGTGCATAGGAATTTAATGTAGTCGGCGTTCCAGGTTGGTTGAAAGGCGTTGAGTTGTCGCCTGTGGATAGAAAGAGATTTCCGTCCGCATCGAAAGCTATAGAACCGCCAGTATGGCAGCAGATTCCCCGTTGGGAGTAAAGCTCCAAGATGACTTTTTCGGACGCCATGTCCCATACGCCATCTTTGAAGACGAAGCGGGAAAGTCGGTTGATTTCTTCTTCGCCGGTCGGCGCATAGTACGCAAATACAAAGTTGTTTTGCGCATAGTTCGGGTCTTTTTGAATTCCCAAAAGCCCTTCTTCTGCATTGACGCCTTTTACGTCAGTTTTCCAGTATACGTCTAGCTTGGCGACTTCCTTGAGCTCACCGGTTGCGGGGTTGTAGTGCAGGATTTCTCCTCTCCTTTGGGCTACCAAGATGTCGAGGTTGGGTAAGATGGTCATCTCGGTTGGTTCAGTAAACTGGCCTGTAGAAAGCGCGGTTTTGGTGAAGCGGTTTTCTTCTGGAACTCGCTTGGATTTTGCTTTGGAGTAATCCAAGGCCAGATTGTCTCCAATGGCATACGCTATACCTGCCTGCAAGTGCTTCAGGAATTCAGCTTCTTGATACGACTCCTCGGTGTGGCCACCTCCTGTGTAGTAGGCGCGGCCTCCGTCGTAGTCATGATACCATGCGATCGGATGTTCGCCCATATCTAGTCCCCCTTGATAGGAGGCTTCGTCCAGCATCAAGAGTTTCTTAGTGTCAGGATTGATGTTTTTGTAGCTGTACCATTCGTCGGTTCTTTCCCATGATTCTGGAAGAAAGTCGACTGAGGGGTGTTTTTCCCCTGTTTTGGTGATTTTGCCTGCCTGCACATTAGGGTGAGGATCGTTGATGCCGGGATGATCTGCAAAGTAACCGCCGACCATTTTGCCATACCAGCCCCACTCATACTCTGTGTCGGCTGCGGCGTGGATGCCGACAAATCCTCCACCAGACTGGATGTATCGTTCAAGGTCAGCTTCTTGGAAGCTGTTAAGCACATCTCCTGTGGTGCTGAGGAAGATGACGGCGGCATATTGCGCCAGGTTGTCCTCGGTGATGTACTCCGCATTTTTAGTGGTGTCCACCTGAAAGCCATTTTCGGCTCCCAACTTCTGGATCGCAGCGATACCGGAAGGGATGGATTCATGGTAAAATCCTGCTGTTTTGCTGAAAATCAGGACTTTTGGGTTTCCTTCGCGCTTTTTGGTACAAGCCGAAAATCCAAGTCCCACAGCCAAGAGCAACAGAATAAGGCTACGTAGGTTTTTGGGTAAATACATATAGGTAAGTTTTTTTGGGGAAATTAGGGAAAAATATAGATACTGGAAGAAGCGTGAGGGAATCGCCTGGTTTTACTTTTAATTTTTTTCAAATCAGGCTTCTAAATGAAGATATTATTTCGGGGCAGGAAGCTATAAGCCAGTTCTAGCCTCGATTGACAGCCCCTACCAATGACGGATTGGTCACGGCGGGTGAGGCGGGAGGGAAGCAGTCGATTAGTTAATAGCCAAAATGCCGTAGGCATGGTTGATTGACTAGCCAGCTATTTCAATGGCTGGAATCAAAGATCCAGTGAATTTTAAAAAAAATGCCGTAGGCATGACCGATAATGGTGTGTTCATGTCGGGTTCTGAAAATAAATTTTTAAGGCTTCGACTCCGCTCAGCCTGACACATCAATTGACAAATCAGGCTTCTAAATGATGAGATTGGCTCAGGGCGGGAAATCCCAATCCAGTTCTAGCGTCGATTGACAGCCCCTACCAATGGCGGATTCGTCACGGCGGGTGAGGCGGGAGGGAAGCAGTCGATTAGTTAATAGCCAAAATGCCGTAGGCATGGTTGATTGACTAGCCAGCCATTTCAATGGCTGGAATCAAAGATCCAGTGAATTTTAAAAAAAATGCCGTAGGCATGACCGATAATAGTATGTTCATATCGGATTCTGAAAATAAGTTTTTAAGGCTTTGACTCCGCTCAGCCTGACATCGACCTTTCGACTCCGCTCAAGGTGACGGTACCCCTGTCTTTTACTCCAAGATCGAAGCTCCGGCGCTGATCTTTACCCGGATAAAATCCGGACTGATGCCGAATTTTTTCTGGTAAGCCTGCTCCATCGACTTTTCAAAATGGACGATTTCGGAGTTTTTCACCAAGTTGATCGTGCAGCCGCCAAAGCCACCGCCCATCATTCGCGACCCTAAAACCCCGTCCATTTCCCAAGAAGCCTCTGCCAAAAAATCCAGTTCAGCGCAGCTGACTTCGTAGTCTTTACTAAGACTTTCATGGGAAGCTTTGAGAAGCGCCCCAAACAATTGTAATTCGCCGGATTTCAGCGCTTTGCCAGCCTGATGAACTCGGGCGTTTTCGGTGATCTGATGTTTGGCTTTCGGGAAAAGCTCAACCGGCAACAGTTTCTCCACCTGATCCAACTCAGACAGGGCAATATCTCTCATCGTGATGATCCCCGGAAAAGAAGCCGAGAGAATCCGCACGCTTTCTTCGCAGGCTTCGCGGCGTTTGTTGTAAGCCGAGTCGGCCAAGGAATGCTTCACTTTTGAATTGACCAAGACAAGAGCGTATTCTCCAAACTCCGCAGGAATTTCCTCATGTGTGTTGCCGCGGCAGTCTAGGAGGAGGGCTTTGCCTTTTTCTCCAAAAGCTGAGGCATAGGGATCCATTATGCCGCATTTGACACCGGCAAAAAGATGCTCCGACTTTTGTCCGTATAGGGCGATGGATTTTTTGGGGATCTGAAATCCGAAAAGAGCGGAGATCCCTGTCCCGATGGCAACAGAAAGAGCCGCTGACGAAGATAGCCCCGACCCTACGGGAATGTTTCCTCCAATGACCATGTCAAAACCCACGACGGGATAGCCAGCCTGCTTCAGCAGAGCAACCATTCCCATGACATACGTTGCCCAATGGCCTTTTTTCGGAGAAAATGCTTCCAGTTCAAAGGTGTATTGCTCGTCAAAATCCATCGAAAATAGCCGGCAAACATTGGTTTGGTTTTTCTGAATCGCGGCCCAGATTCCCTGTTCTACGGCGGCGGGAAAGACGAATCCTTCCTGATAGTCGGTATGTTCTCCGATCAGATTGATACGGCCTGGAGCAAAAGCAATGAGAGGAGAGGTTGAAAAGTGGGATAGGAAGCTTTCGGTAATCTGAGAGGTCATGGATTGATTGGTTGGTATCGGGTAGGAGTTACAAGTCTAGCATCAATGAGATATCAATAATTCAATAACTAATCACTTTTTCAGGTCAAAATGTTGGGAAGACTTGCGTGGCACTAGCGTAGTTTCGAGCACAATGGAGATCGGGTCATCGGAAGCGATGCCATCGAGCTGATCGAGCAGGTGGCTAACAGCCAACTTGCCCATCTCATAGCCGGGTTGCGCAACTGTGGTCAATGGAGGCTCCACGACAGCAGCGGTGGGGTTGTTGGTAAAACCGGCCAAGGCCATGTCTTGGGGGATTTTAATCCCGACGGATTTCCATTGGGTCAGGACATCTACAGCCACGGGATCGATCATACAAAACACTGCATCAGGTCTGGGTTGCATCTCTGCAATTGCTTTGGCAACTTCGATATTTCCTTCTGTGGTGAGATCAGATTTAAATATGAGTGTTGGGTCAATGTCAATCCCAAACTCTTTCAGCGCTTTGAGATAGCCCTCTTTTCTTTTTTTGGAAATATATAGATCCTCCGGTCCGGACACATAGACGATGCGTCTGTTCTCTCCCTCAAGCAAATGCTTTACTACCTGATAGGCTCCGCCGACATCGTTGAAAGTGACCTTGGATACGGGGATTTCTTCATTCACCCGGTCAAAAAGCACAAAATTGATCTCTCGGTTGTAGAGGTCATAGAGATGGTCAAATTGATTGGTCTCGCGGCTGAGCGAGATCAGCAGTCCATCCACCTGACTTGAAACGAGGGTTCGGATATTGGCTTTTTCCAGTTCGAGAGACTCATTGGACTGGCAGATCATCACGTTGTACCCACGCGTGTTGGCAGTATCCTGGATGCCGCTGATACAAGAGGCAAAAAAGTGGGAGGTAATCTCCGGCACGATTACACCAAGTGTCTTTGATCGGCTGATCCGGAGACTTTGCGCCAAAAGATTTGGCTGATAGTTCATCTCCTTGGCCATCTCCACGATCTTTCGCTTGGTTTCTGGATGGAGTTCGGGGGAATCTTTCAATGCCCGGGAGATAGTAGAAACCGACACGCCGAGCTTCTTGGCGATTTCCTTCATCGTAATCTGATGACCTTTTTTCATGATAGCGGGTGTCCTAAGCTAAAGTTTGCAATCGAGTGCACAGGCTCAAATTGCAAAAAACTTTATAATTTTCACTATTCCTGATATACTGTGTACAATACAGTCTCTCCCACCGCCTTCAGGGTGCGGGGATCGATCAATTCCATATTGTCTTGGTGCGTGTGGTGATAGTGGCTAAAACCAAAGTCGGGGGAGAACTCAATGATATCAATCGTCGGGATTCCTGCATGAGCATTGATGAAAGCGTGATCGTCAAGTATTTCCGGGGCGTCTTTTTGGATGAAAAAGTCAGAAAACCCGAGTTTGGCACCATGAGCCCAAACCTTCGAAACGATACCGCTGGCATACTGTCTGGAGTTACCTTCTCGATAAAATTTGGCGTTTTTTCCTCCTACCATATCGACCAAGATCCCATAGTACGCGGAGTAGTTTGGAATGTGTTTGTTTTTGGACCAGTACTGGGAACCGAGACACCACCAGAATTCCTGGGCGTTGTTTCGTGTTTTTGCATGTTCTGGCTCGCCGTCGTCCTCTCCGTCGAAGAGAATGATGTCGATGCCTACTTCCGGTTTGAGCTCTTGGGATGCGATCACTCGGGCGATTTCCATCAATACGCTGACGCCGGAAGCTCCGTCATTGGCTCCGTCGATGGGTTGGTCGATTCGCTGGGTGTCCTTGTCAGCTATCCTACGGGAGTCCCAGTGCGCAGCCAAAAGAATTCTTTTGGTCGCCTGGGGATTGTAGGAGGCAATGATATTGCTTAGGTCCCAGGTCAGGCCATCGTAGGTTTTTGCTTGGAAATCCTGCGTCTGCACGCTCCAACCGTAGCCTTCCAACTTGGAGATCATCCAGTTTTTTGCCTCGCTATGTCCTTTGGTACCGGGCACCCGGGGGCCGAAGTCTACCTGCTTTTGCACAAAGGCATATGCGGAATCCGCATTGAAAGCGGGGTAGGGCTTGACTACGACTTCCTCGACGACGGTTTCGGTGGTTTTTTCGCCCGAACATGCCCAAGCGAAAACCAGCAATCCAATCAGCCAAAATCTATTCTTCATAAGCCCAATCAATTTTTTCTTTCATGTCTTTGACTACAAAACCCATGGCTTTCAAACCCGTGCGGATTTCGTCCACTTTGGCGTAGTCGCGGGCGGTTTTTGCTTCGGAATAAAGCTTCAGAAGCAGGCTCAGCATGTCGTTCTGCACATCGCCCTTTTCCTCGATCAAGCCCAAGATGTCCACCACAAAGGTGATGAAGGTGTCTTTCAGCTTCGCAAAAATGTCCTCGCCCAAGGCCGCCGCAGCGAGCTGTCCGGTGAAGATGGAGTTGATCTTCTTTAACAGGTTGAACAAGTGTCCGATCGCCTGAGCCGTATTGAAGTCGTCGTCCATCGCGCGATAGGCGGCGGCGATGCTGGATTCGATCTGCTGGATTTGGTTTTCGTCCAAAGCCACCGAGTCATCTGGAGTAAATTCCAGCATGCGAGCGATGCGTAGCCCGTTGATCAGTTTCTTGTAACCCTTTTGGGCAGCTTTCAGCGCCTCATTGGAGAAGTCCAGCGTGGATCGATAGTGCGCCGTCAGCATGAAATACCGGATCGTCATCGGGCTATAGGCCTGCTCCAGCAGCTTGTGGTTGCCGGTGAAGAGCTCCTGCAGGTTGATAAAGTTGCCCAGGGACTTGCCCATCTTCTGTCCGTTGATGGTGATCATGTTGTTGTGCATCCAGTACTTGGCCGGATCGTGGTGATTGCAGGCATTTCCCTGCGCGATCTCGGCTTCGTGATGGGGGAAAAGCAAGTCCATCCCGCCGCCGTGAATATCAAAGTTGGTTCCCAAGTACTTGGAGCTCATGGCTGTACATTCTACATGCCAGCCCGGAAAGCCCATGCCCCAAGGAGACTCCCACTTCATGAGATGCTCGGGGGAGGCGTTTTTCCAAAGGGCAAAGTCAGCGGCATTCCGCTTTTCGTCCTGTCCGTCCAAAGCCCGGCTTCCGCTCATCAGGTCGTCCAAGACCCGGCCGGAAAGCTTACCGTATTGGTAGGTTTCGTTGTATTTGAGCACGTCGAAGTACACCGAGCCATCGACTACGTAGGCCAGTCCTTCTTTCAATATTGCCTCAGTCAGCGCAATCTGCTCCGGGATATGTCCGGTAGCGCGGGGCTCAATGCTTGGTTTCCAGGTATTGAGCAAAGCCATATCCCGATGGTAGTTGTCCGTGTACTGCTGGGCGACCTCCATGGGTTCCAACTGCTCGAGCTTGGCCTTTTTGGCGATCTTGTCTTCTCCCTCGTCGGCATCGCCCTGCAGGTGGCCCACGTCGGTGATGTTGCGCACATAGCGCACGCGGTAGCCAAGGTGGGTGAGGTATCGATTGACCGTGTCAAAGGTGACCGCCGGGCGGCCGTGTCCCAGGTGGGCGTCGCCATAGACGGTTGGACCGCAGACATACATGCCCACAAAGGGCGGGCTGATGGGTGCGAAGTCCTCCTTCTGGCGGGAAAGAGTGTTGTATAGCTTGAGTTGATGCGATTTCATAAGGAGTACGAAGTACAAAGTACAAAGTACCAAGTACGGGAATAGTCCGGTTTTGATTCAGGATGCAAAATAGGGGAATCCGCTACGGAATAGAAAGCGCCGTCTCCAAAAGCCCAAAATATCTCATTTGACTTTTCGTTTTTTGGGGTTTTGGCGGCTGTTCCAGAAGGAAATGATTTCTATTTGGGAAATGGTTACCACGTAAAAAATCAATTAATATTTTAGCGGAAGGGCTCTGGTGCCACGGTTTGAAATCAACCTCTCGAGGGATCGGTTTTCGCTAACGAAGCCAAAAGACGGTCGATTTCATTCAGTAGTTTTTGGCTATAATTCGATGACCCGTTTCGGAGCATGTAAAATTCCAAGACATTGAAGAGTTCGTTCTTGGCAAGCTCAGACCAGACTATCTTTTTGATAGCCATTCTTTCATTTCGGAGATAATCCTGCTGTGGGTGAAAGTTTGGCCAGTTTTGATTTGACTTCTTCCAATTTCAATTGCTGCAGCCTGCTCCTCTGAAAGTTCAAATAAATCCTGCTCTGATGAATCCATGATTGATTGAAGCGCCTGAAGGAAATTCAAGTCGTTTGATTTTCTTATTTTGGCTATGAGACTCTCCTTAATTTGTTCGCCAGTGTCGATGTTCTGGAAGTTTTGGTGTTGACAAATTGCGTTTTTTGACTCAAAAAAGGAGTAATGGAGTTTGGAGAATCTATGATTGCTAGATGCCTTCTTCATCTAAACCTATATATTCATCGGTTTGAAAAACCTCGGTAATTTTTATGAGAAGATCGTTTAGTCAGCGCCGTTGGCTGTTTTCCGTTTTGCTTTTCCTCGCCTTTTCTTGCTCTCAGCCCGAAAAAGCCGAAATCATTCAAGAGCAGGTCATTCCCGGCGAGCTGCCCGATCCGACTTTGATTGAGGTAGACGGGACCTATTATGCTTCTGGCTCTTCCAATGCCTGGGGGCCTTATTTTCCGATTTATGAATCCAAGGATCTGAAGAATTGGACTTTTGTGGATTATGTTTTTCGGGAAAAACCCGAGTGGACGATCAACAGCTACTGGGCACCAGAGCTTTTCTACAAGAACGGGACATTCTATTGCTACTACACCGCCAGGCGAAAAGACGGAGTTTCTATGATCGGAGTCGCTACGACCAAGAATATAAAGCAGGGCTTTCAGGATCATGGGGTGATCATCGAGTGGGGCGAGGAAGCTATCGACGCCTTTGTCAACCAACAGGGAGAGGATTTGTACATCACTTGGAAAGCTTACGGGCTGACCAAGGACAAGCCCATTACGCTCTTGGGCTCCAAGCTGAGCAAGGGTGGACTTTCTCTCGAGGGGGAAAGTTTCGAAGTTCTCGTGGCCGAAGCGGATTCCTGGGAAAGAGGTGGCATCGAAGGGCAAACCATCATGGAAAGAGACGGCTATTTGTATATGCTTTATTCGGGAAATGCCTGCTGCGGAGCCAACTGTGACTATCAGGTCGGTGTGGCGCGAGCGAAAACCATGGAAGGGCCTTGGGAGAAATTTGAAGGAAACCCAATCCTAGTCGGCAACGAAAACTGGAAATGTCCCGGCCACGGCACGGCGGTGCAAAGCGACGGGGAGTGGTACTACCTCTACCATGCCTATCCCGCCCAAGGCTTTCCGAATTTGGGAAGGTCGGCTTTGTTGAGCCAAGTAGATTGGGATGAAGCGACTGGCTGGCCAAAATTTGCCGCTAATTCCCAAGTGGGCAGCGCTGCTATTTTGGCAACTGACTTTACGGACCAGTTTGATGGAAATGTCTTAAAAGCAAATTGGAGATTTGACGTGGAGGCTGGAAATGTAGAGGCGAAAATCGAAGGTGGTAACCTGATCCTGACTGCCGATTCCTCAGCGACTCCAGCCTTTTTGGGGATCAATCCCGAGAAAGCCAATGCCGAGTTTCAAACTCAGGTGCTGGGAAAAAGCGATGCGCTGCGAAGCCTGATCTTTTACGTGACTCGGGACAATAGCCTCGGGTTGGGAGTTCAAGGAGATTCGCTAAAACTCTGGAAGCTGCAGGGAGGGGATTTTAATGTTTTGGAGAGCAAAGCCATAGACGCTTTTGCCGGTGTGCAGCTCAAGGCGAAGATGACCGACGGAAAGATGTTCCGATTCTCCTTCAGCATTGACGGCCAAAACTGGGAAGAAATCGGCAGCGAGCTTGCTGGAGACCATCTGGCTTGGTGGTCCTGGGGGATAAAGGCGGGAGTTTCGGCGACGGGAGGGGAAGGAAGCTTTGGGGAGTTTGGGGTGAGGTACTAGAATTGGATATTTTGCCCATTGAAAATTGGGAGGGATATTAGAGTGGAATTGCCGATTCCACCCAGTGTGGATTTAGACCTCGTTAGTGATTAGATCTAATTCTTTGATTTTTGAGAAGCCTTTGTCGGATGTTACCAGAGGACGTTCATAAACCAAAGCTGTGGAAGCGATGATTGCATCTGGAAGTTTGTGTCAGCGATGAAGTCAATCTTCATTTTCTCTCACGGAAATTTGATAATCTAGCCCGTCGATATCTCTCTTCAGTTTTCCGAAATGCTTGATCAGATTTCCTTTTTTTGGCGACTTTTTGAGCTTTTTGCTAAGGATCTCAAGGGTGTGTTTCGAATTCGATTTGTTGATGATAACGGTCATGATTACTTGCCTTTGTTCATAAATACAAAATTATTTGTTTGGGTTTCCGGTAAGAATGAACAGTTTTTCTTCGTAATCCAGCCAATTTTTGTGGCCATGGAGTAATGGGATTAACAGAATTTTGAGTAAAAGCTTTTCATACTTCCCCATACTCCAATATACAAAAAGCCCTTCCGAAATTGCTTTCAGAAGGGCTTTCTTGGCTCTCGGCTCTAGCATCTTGATTCTAAAATCTTGATACTAACGTCTAGATACTAGATACTTAATGTTTGAAATGTCTCACACCGGTCATCACCATGGCCATGCCATGCGCGTCGCAGAAGGCAATGCTGTCCTGATCTTTGATCGATCCGCCTGGCTGAACTACAGCGGTGATTCCTGCCTCGTGCGCAATCTCCACGCAGTCCGGGAATGGGAAGAAAGCATCGGAAGCCATCACGGCACCTTTCAGCTCAAAACCAAATTCCTTGGCCTTGATGATCGCCTGACGAAGCGCGTCCACACGGGAAGTCTGGCCTACGCCTGAGGAAAACAACTGGGTGTCGTTGCTCAGTATGATGGTGTTGGACTTGGTGTGCTTGCAGACCTTCGCAGCAAATACCAGCGCGTCCAGTTCCTGCTCTGTTGGAGCAACTTTGGTGACGGTTTTGAAGTCTGCTTTGGTTTCTGTAGCCAAATCCTTGTCCTGCTCGATCACGCCGTTCAGGAGGGTTTTGATCATCTTGGTTCCTGGCAAGGCCATCTTCTGACGAAGTAGAATTCTGTTTTTCTTTCCTTTCAATACTTCCAAAGCTTCCTCGGTAAAGTCAGGAGCGATCAGCACTTCGAAGAAAAGCGAATGCATCTCCTCAGCGGCAGCTTTGTCTACCGTCTGGTTGGTTACCAGCACTCCGCCAAAGGCGGAAGTGGTGTCGGCTTCGAAAGCCTTCTTGTAGGCTTCCTGCACCGTTGGAGCCAACGCCACGCCACAGGCATTGGTATGTTTCAGGATGGCAAAGGCTGTTTCTCCCTCGAATTCTGCGATCAGGTTCACCGCAGCGTCCACGTCCACCAGGTTGTTGTAGGAAAGCTCCTTGCCATTCAACTGGTCAAAAAGGGCCTCCATGTCGCCATAGAAATGAGCGGCTTGGTGCGGGTTTTCTCCATATCGGAGTGCTTTTGCTTTCGTCTCTGATACTTTCAAAGCCGGGATGCTTTCGGCCTGGTTGAAGTAATTGAAGATATGCGTGTCGTAGTTGGAAGAGACCTGGAAAGCCTGTGCGGCGAAGTAGCGGCGGTCTTCGACAGTGGTTCCCCCGTCCTTTGCGGCAAGTTTGGCTTCAAGCTCGGTGTATTGGTTTTTGGATGCGATGATGATCACATCCTTGAAGTTTTTGGCAGCGGCGCGAATGAGGGAAATTCCCCCAATGTCGATTTTTTCGATGATGTCGGCCTCGGAAGCTCCTGAAGCCACGGTTTCTTCAAATGGATATAAGTCCACTATCACCAGGTCGATCGCAGGAATGTCGTATTCGATTGCCTGTCCAAGATCACCCTCGTGGTCTCTTCTCTGCAGAATTCCGCCGAAAATCTTCGGGTGTAGGGTCTTCACGCGACCTCCAAAGATTGATGGATAGCTGGTCAGATCTTCGACAGGAATCACTTCTGCACCTTGTTCTTCGATAAACTTCTGAGTCCCACCGGTGGAGTAGATTTTTACGCCATGCTGTTTAAGCAGTGCGATGATGGGTTCGAGGTTGTCCTTGTAGTAAACCGAGATGAGGGCAGATTGAATTTTCTTTGTCGCCATTTGAGAATGGATTTGGAGGGTTTCTGATAAGTGGGCAAAGGTAGAAAAAAACGCTGGAAGGGGAATTAGAAAATCCGGGCGATGGAAAAGTGGTTTTTGGAATTTAACTGGTGTCAAGTCTCAGGCTGCATTCTGACCTTCCCGGAATTTCGGAGTAATCGCTTTTTCCACTGGGAAATACTTAAAAATCAAGCCTTCAGATTGTCTCCGTCCCTGAAATGTAAGCGTCGGAATACCAGGCCAGAAAGTACTGTTAAGCTGCCGATCACCAGAAAAGTATAGCGGAAGGCATTGTGGATTTCGTTTTGGATCAGCTTCACATCTCCCTCAAAAAGCTTCAGAATGATCAATCCAAAGGCCACCCCGAATCCAATTGCGAGTTGTTGATTGACAGAAATCAGGGAATTGCCGCTGCTCGTGTGGTAATTCCGCAGGTTAGCGAGTGTGATCGAATTCATCGAGGTGAATTGGATGGAGTTGAAAAATCCGAGCAGGGCGATGATCGGCAAATGCCAATAAATCGACGTATTAATTCCAGGCAATGCAAAAGCGCAAATCAGTAGCCCTATTACAAAGGTGTTGGTCATCAGCGTATTTCTGTAGCCGAATCTATCGAGAATACCGATTACAACTGACTTGCCAAACATTGCTGTAAGTGCCATTGGTGCCACGATCCATCCTGAGGTGACTGCGGATTCACCGTAGGCGATTTGGATCATGAGGGGTAAAAGCAAGGGGACGGAACTGATTCCGAGCCTTGTCGCCAGATTGCCCACGATGCCGACACGGAAAGTACGGACCTGGAAAAGATTCAGTGGAAAGATCGGGTTTCCCTCTCTTTTCGCGTGCCGGTAATAGAAGTACAGCATCAAGAATCCTAATGTCAAGCCCATCAAAATCGGCGTCAGTTGGATCGTATTTCCAAGCAATTCCAGCGAAACTGAAAGCGAAAACGAGGCAGCACCAAAGATCAAAAAGCCTTTCAGATCAAAGTTCAGGAGCGTGGAGCGAAAGTCGGGCATGAATTTCAAACTCAGCGCGATTCCGACCAGGGCTATGGGAATGTTGATCAGAAATATCCAATGCCAACTCAGATAATCCACCATATACCCGCCCACGAGTGGGCCCAAGACGGGACCGATCAGCGCAGGGATGATGGCAAAATTCATTGCCTGAACGAGCTCGTTTTTTGGGTAGGTTTTGATCAGAGTGAGTCGGCCGACCGGAGTCATCATGCTGCCTCCGATTCCCTGCAAAACCCGGGACAAGACAAGCTGGTTCAGGTTTTGAGAAAGCGAACAGGCTAGCGAACCCAAGGCGAAAAGCACCAAAGACATGATGAAGATTTTTCTGGTGCCGAATTTATCCGCCAAAAAACCACTTACCGGCATCAGCAAGGCTAAGGTCAACACGTAGCTGATGATGGCATTCTGCATGTTCAGCGGAGATTCGTTGAGGTCTTTGGCTATGGCCGGCAGAGATGTGTTTAGGATTGTCGAATCCAGCATCTGCATAAAAATGGAAGTGGCCAGGATGCCGGGGAGGACTTTTTTGACCTGCGGGGAGATGGATTCCGAACTCATAGGGGGAGCATCAAAAAGAAAGATAGCCTTTCTAAGCGAAAATGGCATTTGAACCAGCCAAAGAACAGCCGAGAGCTAGCGCGGGTTCCTTCTTGAAATGAGCATTGCCTCTGCTGCTCCCTTGCCATTTTGGTTTGTCAATGAAGCCAAAGCACATTCTTATGTCCATTGGAACTATTCTAAAGTGGGGAGTGGTTTAATAATGTATATACATAAAAAGTACAAACATTCAACCAACTGTTATGAACGTAATCCAAAACCTGAAATGGCGCTACGCGACCAAAGCCATGAATGGGCAAGCGGTGCCGCAAGAAAAAGTCGACTACATCCTCGAAGCCATCCGGCTGAGCGCCTCCTCCTCGGGACTCCAACCCTATGAAGTGTTGGTCGTCACCAATCCCGAAGTCAAGCAAAAGATCCGCGCCGCTGCTTTTGACCAAAGCCAGGTAACCGATGCCTCCCACGTGCTCGTGTTTGCTGCCTGGGATCAGTACACCGAAGAGCGCATCAACCGGGTTTTTGAAAGAAATAACCAAGAAAGAGGATTGCCAAACAGTGCGACGGACGCCTATCGAACTCGCCTGATCGGTATGATGTCAGCCAAATCGGCCGAGGAAAATTTTCACCATGCCGCCAAGCAAGCCTACATTGCCCTAGGCAGTGCGCTGGTCGCTGCTGCGGAACAGGAAGTGGATTCTACACCCATGGAAGGCTTTGACAATGCCGAGGTCGACCAAATCCTCAACTTGAGCGAAAAAGGGCTTCGAAGCGCCATCGTTCTGCCTCTGGGCTATCGGGACGAAACCAAAGACTGGCTCGTAACCATGAAAAAAGTCCGAACGCCAAAAGAGGAGCTGGTGACACTGGTATAAGTCACCGCCTACTCTATTTCCGCGTCGATCAAGGCCTGGATGTCCTCCAGGTCTTGCATCAACGGCTCGTAGTGTGCTGTTTCTGTTGCCGCACTCGTTAGGATGAACATCAGCATATTGTTTTCAAATTCCCTGGATTCCATGAGGCTCAAATTGCTGTGATGGGATCCGCTGTCCGGAAATCCGAATTCTTCGTACAAGCCAGTATGGAGTAGGATGGTTTTTAGGCTGTATTCATTCCTGCGAAAGAGGTCAAGCACGCGCTCCCGCTGGATTCCCAAATCCCGCTCCTGCCTCTCGATGTCTTCCAGCGTGGCGATCCAATTGGTCAACAAGATTCTCAGAACGGGATTGGAGATGTTCTTCAGATTCCCCGAGTTGATCATTTCGGTCAGCAGGGAATTGTTGGGATTGAAAGCAATGTCCATGGAAAGTGAGGCGTACATCAGCCGGGAAAAGTCCCTTTCGTCAAGATCATTTGTTGGGCTGGAGCTATGTTCCAGGATTTGTTTCGCGCCTTCAAAATTTGCCTTGTTTACAGCGATCAGCTCCTCCAGCTTTGCTTTACTGAATTGAAATTCTTCCCTCAGTCCCAGCAGGTAGATTTGTTCGTTTTTTTCTTTGATTCGATCCTGGTTTAGGTTGTTGATCGCAAGGGCGATCAAGATGCCGATCACCAAGAGGATGATTTCCCCAAGGGCATAAACCAGGTACTTGCTGAGCTTATTTTCTGATAGCAGTCCCTTCCGGATGGATCTGAAAAGTTTGAGCATTGGCTTGCGGCGATGTTCTGGATTGAGCCAAGTTAAAAAAAAATGTAGGAAAGGGTAGGTCTGACCGTGTCTCTGTAGTGATGAATGCGAATGCGATAAATAGGTGCTGTAACTAGGGATAGACCGGAACTGCACAGGTTCCTTTTATGCGTTGATTATGCATGGAGCCTGTCCTCGTAGGCGACTTCTTCTCCAAACTCCAAGTTGCGTTTCAATATTCTCAGATACATTGCCCAGCAGTAATTGGAAATTCTGTAGTGTTCATTGCTTTCTTTCCAGCCGGTATGGTAGAAGTGTACATCTGTCGTATGATTCTTGGAAGTCAACGTAAACCCAACTTTGGTGTCTGTCCAGTCGGGATCAGCATCCGTGATGGTGAGTTCAAATTCTTTTTCAAGGACGTATTTTGAAACGACCGCCGACCAATCGTATCCTGGTCCGAAGGAGAGCATGTAAAGTTCTCCCAGCGCAGGTTTTCCTGTAGCGACCTTGCTCCACCAGAGGTCCAGACCTTTGGGTGTTGAAATCCCCTCAAATACTTTGGTAAGTGGGGCTTTTATTTGAAAATAGTGAAATATAGCTTCCATGCGATCAGTTGTTGAGAGCTGGGAATTTTCGGTCTTTCAAAGACCTCGGATCTTTTCTAGGACGACACCTCATTCTTTTGCCGGTTCGTAGTAAAGCACTACTGCGCCGCCACCAAAGGTTTTGGTCTTAATGAGCTTGAGGCTAGTCCTGTCGCTGATTTTTTCGAATAAAGGCAAATCGCCTCCTGCGACAACAGGATGAACACAAAGTTGGAGCTCGTCGATCAGTTTAAGGTTCATCAGTTGTATGATTAAACTACGACTACCTACAAAAATGTCCTTACCCGATTTTTGCTTGAGTTCTAAAGCTTTTTCTTCAAGGGATTGAGCTGACAATTCGGCACTTTCCCAACCCGTGATCATGGGGTCTGTATCTTTCAGCGTATGTGAAAAGACAATTTTTGGAATTTTGTCCATAGCCGTAGCAAAGTCGTCCATTGATTTTTCACCGGAAGGATTTTCGGCGAGTGTTTGCCAAAACTGCATCAA
Source organism: Algoriphagus jejuensis (assembly GCF_039523455.1). NCBI lineage: Bacteria > Pseudomonadati > Bacteroidota > Cytophagia > Cytophagales > Cyclobacteriaceae > Algoriphagus > Algoriphagus jejuensis. The sequence continues at coordinate 145,241 of NZ_BAAAFI010000009.1, forward strand.
TTGATAGGTGACTCTGCCGTACAGAATCGCATCTGCATCACCCAACAATTCCTGGTAATGTTGATGTATTTCCTCGTCTGGAGCTATTGCCATGTGGTCGCAAAATCCGTCAAGTGTCATGTTGATGGCTGCAAGTATCTTTCTCATAGCAGTTTGGTTTAGCTCAATTGTCAACGATATTCAAAGCAACAGAGGCTTCTACCCAATTTTCATGGGTGTATTCACTCCATGCTCATCCCAAATGCTGCGCCATCGCAGGGTCGGTGATGCCGGGTTTGAAGGTTTCGACCCTTCCTGCCAATCGATACTCCATCCCGTTTGAAGTAGTAATGGAATAGTCATACCAATTGCCGCTTTTCGACAGCTGCTGATACATTTTTTTACTTTTCCCGGGAGAAATCGAAAGTACTTCCGGCTGTCCGTATCCGTAGGTTTTGTCTAGGACTCTTACCTGGATCGGGTCTTTCCCCGGATTTTCGCAGTGAATGTGAAGCCCTCCTTTCCTACGATCATGCTCGATGCGAACGAGAGGTTCTGCGGCATGAACTGATCCCCTGAACGAATGGAAATAGCCATTGGGTCCAAAGACCTCCAAATGATAACTTCCCGATTTTTCCCTCAGATCCCATTCGTCCCGAATCTGTTTGCCAGCTTCGACGGTATATCTTCTGGGAATACGCTCCAGGTTGTTCATGTCGTACACGTGATAGACCGCTCCTTTCTTTCCCTGGTTGTCAAAACTGAGTTGAATTTGCTGCTTGTCAGGCAAGGGCAGGGCATGGCAATACAGCGCGTACGACAGCGATCTGGAGAAGACGGAGCCTTTTTCCTGAAAGAGCTGAGTGGGTTGTTCCGGTGCTTCGGCTCGGGGAAGCAATTTGGAAGCCTCGTCCCGCTGCTGAAAGTCTGACATGTCGGGCAGGGTGGGGAAGGTGGGATCGTTGGGCGACTGAAAGTCGAACGCTGAGATCAGGTCACTGCTGACGGCTCGATGCCATGGCGAGATCGCCGGCACAGTCACACCAAATCGCTTCTCGATAAACTGTGCCACAGAGGTATGGTCGGCGACTTCGGAATGAACCCAACCCCCTTTGCTCCAAGGCGAAATAACGTAAAGCGGCACGCGAGGCCCCATGCCCCAAGGGCGAATTGGGCCTGAAATGGTGTCCCGCTTATCTTGATAGATCCGTTTGCTTTTTCCGTCATGGAGGAGAAATTCCTCTGTTCCCTTGTCGTTGTGGAAATACATGCCCTCCACCGGAAGCGTCGATTTTCCTGCGAGTGAATTGTCGTTGTTGTACGATGGAACTGCCGGGGCAGGCACGTGGTCGAACAGGCCGTCGTTTTCGTCGAATGACAGAAAAAAAACAGTCTTGCTCCAAACCTCGGGATTGCTCGTCAGCGCTTCCAAAACCTGCTGGGTAAAGTATCCCGCGCGGTACGGGCTCGAAGGAGCGCCCGGATGCTCGGAGTCGGCTTTTGAAGGGAGTATCCAGCTGACCTCCGGAAGCTGGTTGTTTTCGACATCCATTTGCAGGTCTTTGATGGAAAAGTGCCGCATGCCCTTTTCGTAGACCGGAGATCCTTGTTTGGCGTTTCTGAAGGAATCGAAGGCCAAACACCCGTGCATAGCACCCGTCCAGTTATCATTTGGATCCTGATAGATCCGCCAGCTGACTCCGCCTTCCTCCAGGACATCCGGGATGGTCGGCCATTTGAACCCATTGAGGTTGTAGGTGTAGCCGGGGTCGGGCTCTGCACCGGTTATCCAGCAGCGGACATTGCAGGGCTCTGAGTCCAGGTCGGTGCAGTTGATTCCTGCGGCGCGCTTTTCGGGATCAAAGTTGGAGCCGGACCAGAAGACGATCCGATTGGGATCAGTGCCTGTGGCTACCGAGCAGTGATGGGCATCGGAGATTGTAAATGCTTCTGCCAAGGCATATTGGAAGGGAATCTCTTCCCGTGTGTAATAGGCCATGGAGTAGGGCGTTTTAAACTGGGGCCAAAACCCGTATTTGCCCTGGTTCCAAGCGGCCTGCATATCTGAAAAATCGTGGGGCGTGCCTTTGATCATGGCGGCGTTGGAAGTCTTTCCATGCGCACGATAGGGAGGGACGATCTGCTCTCCATCCGATTGGTGAAAGGCCCGCTGTCCGCTGGCCAAGGGTATCGGAAACCGATCTCCAAAGCCCCGAACTCCTTTTTTAGCTCCGAAGTAATGGTCAAAGGATCTGTTTTCCTGCATGAGGATGACGACGTGTTTTACGTCCTGGATCGACCTCGTTGCGTTGTGTGCCTCCACAGCCAAAGCCTTTTGGATCAAGGGTGCCCAAAGCGTGCTCGCCAGACCTGCGGCGGAAAGTTTGATAAATTTCCTTCTTCCGTAATCACTCATTTTTTTGAACGTTTGGACGAATAAGATCCACTTGCCTATTGCTCTTACTCGCGGATGGGACGTGGTGAGGTAAACGTCTGGGCAATCAAAAGCGATGCGAATATACCTTCGTGTCGAATATAGAGAAACCTGCACATTCGCAATCCTGGCAGCATCGAAATTTAGTTGTGGACGCTGCCTGCCGGAGCGGGAGTTTACTTTTTTATCCAATTGGAAACCTAAATCCCCCCAGAAAATCCCGACTCAATCCCCATAGGAACCTCACCGGTTTCGTGCAACAGCGGTTTCATGCTTGGCTTTGCAAGCCGCACGAAAACCTAGTTGTTGTGTGTAGTTTTTTTTATTTCATATTCAAATTCAAGAACTTTAAAATTCCACAAAGTCAAAGTCTGTGTCGCGGTAATTCTATCATTTATGCTTTTTACGACTAATTTGTCTTTGAAGGACTTGATAAATTTACTCCATAATCGTCCTTTGGAATCCACAAGCAAAAAGTAAAATCCACTATCTCCAATTTTTTGTCCCGAAGAATCTAAAATGAGTTCTCCATTTTTGCCAACACTAGGAGTTAATATCACCGTTGCGTTTCCGTTTGGTAAAGGAAAAATAGCCTTGATACAAATCTGTTTGTTTGGCAAAGAGCATGTCTCATAAACTCCTGAGTACACAACTCGACCTGTTGATTTGAAAGTCCTGAGCCAAATAGTCCTTTTAACTTCATTTGTATTTGTATCGACTAGTTTAGTTATTTCATTCGTTAGGCCTGATGCATCTTCTATGTTTTCAATGGGAACATTCAGTTGTTCAATTCTCCTACTGAAGACACTTTTTATTAAAGTACCGAAAATTTTGAAAAATGGGTTCCATTTTGCCTTTAGAAGCAGGTCATAATTTGATGTGTTTTCATAGAAGTCAATTACGTTTGGAGATAGCCTTTTTAGTTCAGTTTGTGACAGTCCTAGATTCAGAATTGAATCAAGTAGTCCTTTGCCTTTTCTTTGGCTATCAATTACTAAACTCTCATCTTTAGCTAACTGCTCAACGAATTTTATCCCTATTCCTTTTGTTCCACCAAATGGTCCTAAAAGCCATTGATAATTTTTATTGTCAATTCTTTGTCCAAACAGTATAACCCATTGTTGAGTAATCCAATCCTGAATGCTTTGATTTTTCCTAGCTATTCCCATCTACACAGACAAGGTTTAATTAGTGGGAATAAAATTCGATTGACCTTTCCATTTTCCAAATTCCGCTAAAGGCTTAAATCGAAGTGTGGTAAACTCAAAATGAAAGTCTTTTCTTTCTCTTTCTTGCATTGCGTTTGAATGCCTTTTCGGTTTTTCCACTTTACTATGACCATGCACCATATCGGTCATTTCTTTTTCAGATTTCCAAATTGAAAAGGTAGAGACTGTGTTTGGGAATTTAACTGAGGCTAACGATAAAGTTGTTCCTGGGTGGTCTCTAACAAGCTTCTCAACAGGCCTTCCCCAATGTATAAATCTAGGAACTGCCAAAGGTTTCATTCTTGCTATTGTAACGGCAACAACAGGAGAATTTGGACTTTCTAATTGGTCTTTGTCATTTGGAATTTTAAATCCGCTAAACTTTCCCCATTCTCTGACAAACGACAAACGCACATGCCAACCTTTTGCTAAAGTTCTTCCAAAACTGTCCTGTTCCAAATAGCTTTCAAGTGCATGTTCATTTTCCCATTGCATAAAGACCGCTACTTTTCCTATCAAAACTCGAGAAGTCGAAAAGATGGGAGACCCTAAGGTCATTGCAGTCATGTATTCGGAATGGATAAGTCCTTTAGTGTCTTTGGCAATCGGACTTGAGAATATTCTCCTTACTGCTTCAAAAAATGGAAGTTCGATTAAATGATAAGAGAATATACTCACTTTGTCTTTGATTGAATTGCTAGTTATTTAGGTTTCTTCAAATTACACACAACGTTTTGCAGATTTGCGATGGGCGGGATTTACAGCACAAATGTTCATTCGGAGAACTGAATTTTCTGTTACCGCAAAACTGTCTGCGGAGCAAGAAACCCCGCCTATTGCAAATGTGCTGTTACCTGCTGGCATTCTATGTTCGTTTGTTATTATCGTCCAAATAGTTTTGATATAAGTCCTTTCTTTACTGGCTTTTCAATTCCCCAAATCAATTCGGTTTCGTGTCGTTTTGCTTTGTCAATGTTAGGTCCGAATTTTCCCCAAGCAAATCCGCTTTGATTTTGTTTGTTTCTCAAGTCGGCTATTACAAAATTGTCAGGAAGTGCTAAAGCAAAGTTTTTCAAAATGGTGTCGCTTGAATGTCTTGCCGTTTCAAGTTCAATAAATCTATTGTCTTTGCTCCAAATGTCCATAACCACTTTTTCATGGATTATGTCAAGGTTTGATTTATTGCCGTTTTTCCCAAATTCGTTAACGTGTTCTATAAATTGCGTTAAGTTGTCTGAATGTTTTACAATTACTGCCGGGTCGTGGCACACATAAAATGCGTTACCCCAATTTCCGTTTTTGTCAACGTCTAAAATCCAAAAATTTCCAAATCCGTCTCCAGCAAGTTGAACTGAATTCGGAAAAAACTCTTCAAAGCCAAATTGTCCTACACCGTCAAATGTCACTTCTTCAAGTCCGAAAAATTCAAAACCACTTGCAAATTTCAGCAACACTCTAATTTCGGTCGGAACTTGTCCTGTTGGAAGTCCTTTTGCTAATTCGTCTATTTGTTGGTCGGTCAAACCTTCTTTAAGTTCTATCTTGTATTCGTCCCCGTCTTCGGAAACATATTTTTCTGTCAAAAGGGATTTAAGCTTTTCTGTTGGCGTCATACTTCTTTTATTTTCAGTTGTCGTTTCGTTACAAGCAACGAAAAGTGTCAATGTCAAAATTGTCAATATGGTTGTAACTGGTCTCACTATGCTTGCAGGTAACTTGTTTATTGCTTTACCTTTTGTCCATCTATCGGCCAGATTTGGCTGTGTAGATGTACCTTTGGTGATGTTTATTTTCATAGATCATCGAAGGGACTTCGGATCTTTTGTAGACTTTTTTGACTGACATGGGTATAGATCTCAGTCGTTTTGCTGGAGTTATGCCCCAAGAGTTCCTGAATAAAGCGCAAGTCTGTACCAGACTCCAACAGATGAGTAGCATACGAGTGGCGTAGCCAATGAAGCGTCACCGGTTTTTTGATTTTAGCTTTTTGTAATGCCGATTTGAGGACTTTTTGTAGGCTCCCTTCGCTGTATTTTTCTCCGGGGGTTTGTCCTTCAAACAGGTAAATCTTTGGTTTTTCGTATTTATAGTATTCTCGAAGGAGCTCCAGCATTTTTTCGCTGATGGGTACCATCCGATCTTTTTTGCCTTTGCCCTGCGCTACGCGCAGCATGCCTCTCTTGGAGTCTATGTGGTCGGTGGTGAGGTTCAATAGCTCCGACCGTCTCAGGCCACAGGCATAGATCAGACTCAGCATAGCGCGATGTTTTATATTTTGATGGGCATCAAGGATGGCTTTCACGTCTTCTTTGCTAAGTACATGGGGCAAAAGTCTGGGTTGCTTGGGGCGCTCGATCTCGATAGGTTCGAGCTTGCGCTTGAGTCGATTCGAGAAATACAGCTTTACCGCATTGATTACTAAGGATTGAAAGGACGTAGAATATTTTCTACTAATGATATAATCTTTATGAAAAGATTCCAAATCTTCGTTGGTGATTTCTGCCGGATTTTTACTGGCAGTGAAGCGGAAGAATAGGCTGAGTCCGCCCGAATAGTTTTTGATCGTGGATTCGGAGTAGCGTCTGTTGCGCATCCAGTCAACAAAATGGCCGATTTCCATTTCCAGTTTGGGGTCAATCGCTGGTAGCTCCTGCGGTATCGGCTCCATTTTCAATTTGTTGAATCCAGAATAGTCGATCCATGCTTTTCCTTTGAAAAGACGGAGCAGTTCTGGCAAGATCAACTCAGCGTAGGGGACAGTCCAGGCTTTCAGTGCGGGATTCCAGTCTGCTCCTTCGATGGTTTTTACCAGTTCTTTGAGTTCAAAATCAAAAGAAAACTCCAACAGTATCACGGGTTTTTTTCGAACCGCTCCGTTTTTGACAAAAATGGTTTTCATGCTGTAAAAAAGTTTGTAGCTAAGCAGAATTTAGGCTTCTTTCCGCTCAGCTGCAAGTCTTTGGTAGACAATGAAATCCTAAGCTGAGTGTGAGGAAGAGATACGGAGGGACGGCCGAAGACGGTGCGGCGCTGCCTGATTGTGGATGCTGTCGGTAGTACGTCTTCCTAACTATCGAATAAGGAACATCGAACATCGAAGACCGGGAGATCAAAGCAGGCTGGCAACCACCTCCGGAAAGTACCGATGCTCCAAAGCATGGACTTTCTCAGCTATCGTGTCGGGCGTGTCATCTGCGGTGAGCGGGGTCGAAGCCTGAAAAATGATCCTGCCCTCGTCGTAATGCTCGTTGACCAGGTGGATGGTGATGTCCGTTTCGGTGTCGCCGGCGGCCTTGACTGCTTCGTGGACAAAGCTCCCGTACATGCCCTTTCCTCCGTACTTGGGCAGTAGCGCGGGATGGATGTTGACCATCTTGTCGGAATAGGCTTGGGTGAGGTGATCGGGGATTTTCAGCAGAAAGCCTGCGAGGATCACCCAGTCGATGGTTTCGGCTCGAAGTTTTTCCAGCAGGATTCCCGCGTCCATTTCCTTGCGGGAAAAAGTAAAGGTGGGTACGTTGAATTTTTTGGTGCGCTCCAGACGAAAGCCTCCGCTTTGTTGCTGACTAGCAAGGTGAATTCGGCTTGGTCGGAGTCTGGGAATGCAATCCCCTAGGGCACGCGTAAGCAGAAAGGGATTCAAACCGATCCTTTTCCTCTATCGCACAAGCGCGTTTATCCTCTTCGGTGTAAAAGCCAAAACCTTATTCTTGGCCCGCTGCAATGGTCATTCAATCGTTGGGACTGGGTGAATAATCATTCCCATTATCGCTGTTTGTGCAGGACGCAATCCAGTCTTCCAGTTGTTGTTTCATTTCGGCTACAACTTTCGGGTTTGCCGCTGCGATATCCTTGGTTTCGTGTGGGTCCTGCATCAAGTCATATAGCTCGTAGGTTAACCCGTCAATCGTAATTAGCTTGTATTGCTGAGTTACCAGCGATTTTTGTTTTTCGCTTTGGAATCCGATAAATCCTTCCCGCTCCGTTTCATTTGTTTTCAGAGCCTTTACCAGGTCCATCCCGTCGTATGGTCTGCTATCGGGCAGCTTTATTCCTAGGACATTCAAGATTGTTGAGAAATAATCGCAGGTAACGCCAGGAAGGCTAGTGCGCGTAGCTGCCTCTAGGTGTCCTGGCCATACCATAAAGGCGGGTACTCTGACGCCACCCTCATACAGGGATCCTTTTCTTCCTCTGAAGCCTCCACTTGTACCCTGTTGTCTTTTTCCAGGGTGTTGGGCGATCCCTCCTCCTTCGCCTGCGGGCCCATTGTCAGAGCAAAAACCAATTAGGGTGTTTTTATCAACTCCCATTCTATTCAACTCCTCCTGCAGGCGCGCAATCTGCTCATCCATCGCCGTTATCGAGCCGTAATAGTGTTGTTTGTCCTCGTCATACTGCTGATACATTTTGCGGTATTCAGGCCCTGCAACCACGGGTGAATGCGGCGTGTGGAACCAGATCACCGTAAAAAAGGGTTGGTCGCTCGCTGCTGCGTCCTCAATAAAGGGAATGACGCGATCCATGATTACCCGTGAATCGTCACCTTCCAAGTTTTCCGTTTCATAAACCCCAGGCCCAGTCCAATACCGTGTTGGTTGCTGAAGCGACTGGTCTTCCATCGGGTTCCAAGTTGGGACTGCCTGTTCTGTGGAGAAGCTCACGTCAAAACCATTGTCCCAGGGTGTAGCCTGAACTGTTGTGCCAATGCCTCCACGTCTGCCATCAGGAATTGAATCTGAGATAGCTCCCAGATGCCATTTCCCAAAATGTCCGGTGGTATATCCTTGTTTCTTTAATTCCTCTGCCAACGTTATTTCCTGTGCTTTTAGAAAACCGACATTGGCAAAGTAGATCCCATAGCGGAATGGGTGCCGACCTGTTAAAAAACTTCCCCGAGTCGGTGAGCAAACTGGGGCGGCAGCATAGAAACGATCGAGAACCACTCCTGAGGACGCCATTTTATCCAAGCCTGGGGTCATGATAACTTTATTGCCGTTGAAGCCAACATCTCCCCAGCCTAGGTCATCCGCCATAATCAGGATGATATTCGGCCTTTCTACCTTTTGTGCCCAGCTCATGCCAGTCACCAGTACTAACATTACACTCAGCGCCGCAATCAAGTCTTTCATAGCTTATAGAATTTTATTTTCATTGCCCCCGTTGAATTTCCTCTTGACTATACCATGCACCAGAAAGGGTTTTAAATACAATCTGTGGAAATAGGAGAACTGGGGTGGAAATGCCTCTCCGTAAAATCCACCGTAAATCCTTCTCCAATTTTGTCACTTACCTCTCACAAACCTTACGCGCCCACCAATTCTCCAACCACCCTTGGAAAGTGTTCGTGTTCCAAGGCGTGGACTTTGTCGGCGATCGTATCTGCTGTGTCTAGTGGTGAAATTGGGGTCGAAGCCTGAAAGATGATCTTACCCTCATCGTAGTGCTCGTTGACCAGGTGGATGGTGATGCCCGTGTCGGTGTCTCCGGCTGCTTTGACTGCTTCGTGGACAAAGCTCCCGTACATGCCCTTGCCTCCATACTTGGGTAGCAGGGCGGGATGGATGTTGACCATCTTGTCGGAATAGGCTTGGGTGAGGTGATCGGGGATTTTCAGCAGAAAGCCTGCGAGGATCACCCAGTCGATGGTTTCGGCTTGGAGTTTTTCCAGCAGGATTCCCGCGTCCATTTCCTTGCGGGAAAAAGTAAAAGTCGGTACATCAAACTTCTTGGCCCGCTCCAGCACAAAGGCATCAGGTTTATTGGAAGCGATCAAAGCGATTTCGGCTTTGTCGGAGTGCTGGAAGTACTCCATAATTTTCTCGGCATTGGAGCCGCTGCCGGAGGCGAGGATGGCGAGACGTTTCGGTGTGGACACTAGACGTTAGATTTTTAGACTTAAAGATGGCGCAAGTTAGAAAGGAAGTAGGCTTATCCCAATCCGGCGGCTTGCAGGGTGCGACGTTTGGTGCTCAGTCGCAGGCTGCAGTGACTGAATACTGCGACTGAACACTGCAAACGTCTATCATTACTCTTCGTCCGGCTTTAGCGTATAATTGATCATCCAGCCAATGCCGTATTTGTCCACAAAACTCCCAAAATACGCTCCCCAGAAGGTTTTTTCATAGTTCATTTCGATGGAACCTCCTTCAGAGAGCCCTCTGAAAATCCGCTCACCTTCTTCCTTGGAGTCCGGTGCCAGAGAAATGTAGTTGTGATTGCCTTTGGTCAAGGTATGTCCCATGGACGGAGCGATGTCGCTGGCCATAATAGTGACTTGGTCGCTTACTTTTAGAGAGATGTGCATGACGCGGGTTTTCTCATCCTCGGGCAGTTCCATGCCGGGCGCATCACCGAAATAGCTGACACCACCTTCAAATTCACCTCCCAAGAGGGATTTGTAAAAGGTCATGGCTTCTTCGGCTTTGCCGTCAAAATTGAGATAGGGATTTACGAACATAGTTTTTGTGGTTTTGGGTTTGGTTCTAATTTAGGGATTGTCGGGCTGTTTTCCCCCGTAAAATCAAATCAATTCTAAAACTTAATACCCCAATAATCACCCCCGCGCCTGCGAGTGAGAAGGCGAGCGGGAGATTCAGAAAGGAAGCGGGGACGGACAGCAATTGAAGTCCCAGGCCTGCCAACCAGGTCAGGTGACCCTGTAAGGATTTGGGTTTTCTGTGTCTGAGTTTACCTCCATTTTCACCCTCCTCGAGGAGTGGCCAAAAGAAGTCCCGGTATTGCCACAGCAGGTACAAGTCCATTGCCAGGAATGCGGCAAGTACATAAGGGGTACCTCTCCAATGCTGTGAGATCGTCACCATCAGGATGTTTAGGATCATCGGAATCATCATGATTCCTCCCAGTAGTTTATATCGGGTTGTCAGCAGCATAAAGCCAATTGTAATCTGGCAAACAGCGATGAAACTCGCATACAGGCCAAGATCAAACTCCGCCAGGCGCTCGACCAACCAGGGTGGGCCGATCCAGCCAATGAACTGATGCCCGGCGTAGAGCTTGACCATCCCGGCGGTCCAAAAGGTGAAGCCGAGGAAGATGGAAATCAGGTTGGGGAGGACACGATTCATGGAAGTAGATCCAACATGGATATGGTTCAAATCAGATCAATTCAAGTTGGTGAAAATTCTCGTTTGGAACCAAAAAAGTCGTGGGCAAATCCTGAATTGAGATTGCTTTGAAATGGAATTTTTTAAAATGAAACCTATCATTAATGTTTATATTTCAAGCAAATCATCCGGCAGTTTGGCCAAAACGGCGATAGGGAAATATTGGCCCGCAGCGACAGGACGAAGGTGAAAAATAGGTAGCGATTGGAGTAAAATGAAGGAAATGGATGCAAACGCACAGCGCTCCCAGATGCGCAATGGTGAATATGACGACCTTACTTTTTTGGCAGCGACAATCTGTCAAGTCCCCATTTCGGTGATCTCTATTGAGACTGAGGGAAAAAATTCCATTCGTTCCATTTTTAGTACTACCACTTCAGGGCTCGATGAGGCGGGTCTTGATCAATTTTTCGCCAGCTCAACTGACGAATCGACATCAACCCCTGTAGGAAAAGACACCTTACTGAGCGAAAATCCGGTAAAGATTGGCGACTTGGAACTGGGTTTCTATGCGGCGATATCACTCCCCAGTCACGACGGGCAATCGTGTGTACGGCTCAGTATCTTAGATCAGACTAGCCGAGAATTGAGTGATTCCCAGCTCGAGTCTCTGAAAAAACTTGTCCACCAAGCAGTCAGTCTGCATGAACTAGTCGAGAAAGGTACCAAACTCCACTGCTTGGAGGAGGCGCTTCGGGATGCAAAAAAACGCCTGCATAAGATTATTGACGAAGCTGAAGTGGGTATTTGGGAAATTTGTCTTGACACAGACGAGTTTCGATATAGTGAGAGATGGGCTCAGATACTGGGGTACGCCCCCGGGGAGTTGGGGGAGATTTCAAGAGCTAAGAGTGTGGATTTTGTTCATCCGGCTGATGTTGCAGAGTCCACGAAGGCAATGGAAGGCTACCGATCCGGCGAACTGCCGCGTTACGAATGTGAGCTGCGGATGAAGCATAAAAAGGGCTATTGGGTTTGGATTCTTGCGCAGGGTGAATTTGTAAGCAACACCGCAGAATATCAGGGGACTTGGATGGTCGGCACCATCAAGGATACCTCCGATCAGGTGGTCGCTCATGAGCAAATCTATGTGCGGGAAAAGCGATTCCAGATTCTGCTCGAAAACAGTGAAGATGCCATTATTATACTGAACGAAGCAGGAATACCTCATTTTTCGACAGAGTCGGTGGCTAAAATGCTCGGAATTCAATCCTTGGAAAGAATGACCACGCCATTGAGTAGACTGGTAAATGCCGAGGATTTGGAGCAGTTTGAGGGCTGGTTTCAGAAATCACTTCAGAGCCCCAAAAAAGCCATCAAAGGGCCAATTTCGCGAATGAGGCATTCGGACGGCACCTGGCGCCACATTTCCGGTACCCTGACCAACCTGTTGGATGATCCAATCATCAGGGGGCTGATCTATAATTTCAAAGATGTCTCGGAGCAGGTTTTGGCGGAGGTTGAGCGGAAACGGACCGAGAATAAATATCGAAAGCTTGCGCAAGAAGGAGCGGACCTGGTGTCCGTGCTCAGTCCTGAGGCAACATATGATTACCTCAGTCCCAATTTTTTGACCTATTTCGGTTTTACGGAGAAGGAAATTATCGGGAAGGGAGCGTTTGAGTTGATCCATCCGGAAGATCTCAGGCGGATTCAGTCAGATTTTCAGCATTTGTTAAAAACAAAGACCGTCCGAACAGCGCCGTTTAGGTATAGGCATCGGAGGGATGGATGGCGGTGGGTTCAGAGTGTGGCGACCAACCTATTGGATGATCCCGATATCCAGGGTGTTGTAGTCAATTCAACCGATGTGACCGATCTCATCAAAGCGCAAAAAGCCCTGGAAAAAAGTAACGAGCGCTTTCAATTAGTGCTGAAAGCAGGCTCCGAAAGTATATACGACTACGACTTGGTAACCAAGTCCATCTTTCTCAGCGAGACTTTTGAGGAAACCTTCGGAATAAAAGTTAACAAGTCGAAGAGCGAGTACCGGTTGATCTATGAACGCATCCATCTTGATGACTTGGATCGGGCAATGATGGAGTTTCGAGAAGCCGTCGAAGACCCAGAGGTTACGATTTGGACCCGGGAATATCGGTTGAGGAAGGGGGACGGAACCTATTCCCACGTTCGAGATCGATCGATCAAGCTGTTGGACGCCTCCGGAAAGGCGATCCGGGTAGTCGGAGCGATGATGGACATCAGCGAGATTAACTTTTTTCAAAAACTCCTGGAAATCGAAAAGGAATTTATTGAATCCAGCCTAGTGGGAAATATCCCTGAAAACGAGCAGTACCGCAACTATCTCGTTGATCTCGAATCCCTGATCCCCGGCATGAAATCTTCCCTCTCTCGGGTGGTGGACGGACGGTTGTGTAATGCCATTTCCCCCAGTCTTCCCGAGGAGTTACTTTCCAGTATAGATGGCTTGGTAGTTGGACCAAATCAGGGTTCCTGCGGTACTGCCGCATTTCTCAATGAGAAAGTTTTTGCTACCGATGTATTTCATGATCCCCGATGGGAAAATCATCGAGACTTGGCCAGAGTCTTTGGGATAGGAGCTTGTTGGTCCTTCCCTATCGTGGACTCTCAGGGTAGAGTGGTGGCCACCATTGCCAACTATTATGCTACCATCAGAGAGGTCGAGGCAAAAGAACTTCAGGCATTGGAGCGGGCCCATCGTTTGATATCGCTTTCGATGGCGCAGTTTGATCAGTTGGAAAAAATCCGGCTGAGCAATGAGCGCTATGAACTGGTCAACAAAACGACCAATGAGGCCATTTTTGAGTGGGAGGTGCAAAAAGACAGGTTCCATTGGGGTGAAAGTTTCCGGCGGGTGTTTGGTCATGAATTCAGTCATGAGGAGTTTAATCTCGATAAATGGACCAGCCTGATGCACCCCTCGGACAACCTGGAAAAGGCTGAGGAGTGGATCAGATTTTTAGAAAACAAGTCCGCTTACAAATGGCAAAACGAGTTTCGCTTTTTGAAGAAAGACGGAACATATGCGTTCGTAGAGGAATCTGCTTACATCATCCGCGATGAAAAAGGTCTGCCGGTTCGGATGATTGGAGTGCTGCGGGATCGGACCGAATTTAAAAAGATGGAAGTGCTGCTGACTAATGCGTCGAAGATAGCCCGAGTCGGTGGTTGGGACTTGGACGTGGCTAGCGGCATACAGGCTTGGTCACCGATCACCTGTGAGATTCACGAGGTTCCGATCGATTTTACCATTAATGTTACTAATGGAATCCGTTTTTATAGGGAGGATTATCAAAAGGAGATCGAAGCAATAGTTGCTTTGGCGGTTGAAAAGGGAGAGAAATTTGATTTCGAGGCTCCGATTATCACTGCAACAGGCAAAGAGCGCTGGGTTAGGTCAATGGGGGAAGCGGAGTTTGTAAATGGGCAATGTGTTCGGATTTTTGGCTCTGTCCAGGATATTCATGAGCGCAAACTCATGGAGGAGCGTCTCAAGGGAGTTTCGGACAGCATCCCAGGAGTGATTTTTCAATATATACTGAACCCAGACGGTTCGGATGCATTCCGATATGTCAGCAAGGGTTCAAATGCACTATTGGGACTAAGTCCAGAAGAGTGCATGGCGGACAGCAGTCGGCTTTGGTCGCAACTGGCTCAGGGTGGAGAGATGGAGATGGTCAAAGCCAGTGTGGAGGAATCCGCCAGGACACTGAGTAGATGGAACAGCGAATGGCGAGTACTCAGCCTGGACGGTAAGGTTAGGTGGAGAGAGGGACTGGGGATTCCCAATAAGAAGGCTGACGGGACTATCGTTTGGGATGCCCTGATCATGGATGTCACCGATCGCAAGAATATGGAAAACCTCCTGGAGCAATCTGCTCGGATGGCGAAGATTGGAAGCTGGGAACTCGCCCTATCCGAGGTCCCGTTTCAGCTCAGCTGGTCTTCTACTACGCGGACAATACTGGGGCTGAATTCCGGCTCCAGTGGAGCGCTCGACGACATCTATCGGATATTTGTGGGAGAATCCGGCGCGATTGCCAGGCAGAGTTTCGAAAATCTGATTCAAAATGGAGAGGGATTTGACGTCGAATTGGAAATAGCCTCAGACCTATTTGAGCACAAGTGGATCCGATGCATAGGACAGGCAGAGTGGGTGAAAGGCAAAACCCTCCACGCTTATGGCACTATTCAAGATATCCATGATCGCAAGGTATCCGAACTGAATCTCAAAAGTCTGTTGCTCGAGCGAAACACCATATTGGAAAGTATCGGAGATGGCTTTTTTGCGGTCAACCGGGACTTTACCGTAACCTATTGGAACAAGCAAGCGGAAAGCCTACTTGGGATACCGCGTGAGCGAATTGTTGGAAAAAACCTTTGGGACATCTTTTCTGTACAGAAATCGAGGTTGTTTTTCGATAATTATGTGCAAGCGCTTTATACAGGAAAGGCAGTTTACTTCGAGGACTATTTTGAGGAATTAAAGATCTGGTTTTCTGTCTCTGCATTTCCTTCAAGCTCGGGGCTGACGGTTTACTTCAAGGATGTCACCGAAAACAAAAATGCCCAGGAAGAAATCCGCCAATCAAATGATCGTTTTGAGAGGGTTTCGGAGGCTACCAATGATGCCATTTGGGACGCTCAGCTCACTGAGGACAAATTATATTGGGGAAAGGGATTTGAAACACTTTTTGGATACGATACGGAAAAATTTCGACCGACTTTTTCTTTTTTTATCGATAGGATTCACCCTAAGGACCGCGAACGGATCTTGGGCAGCATGAAAAAAACCAATGTTAATCCTGAGGCGATAAGCTGGAATGAGGAGTACCGTTTCCGAAAGGCCGATGGGACCTACGCCTATGTCATGGATCGGGCGATCTTTACCAGAGATGCTAGCGGAAATCCGGTCAGAATTATTGGCGCTATGGCGGACATCACAGAGCGGAAGGATTTCGAAAACTCGCTGAAAAAACTCAATGGAAAGCTAAAACGCCAGGCGAATGAACTCGCAATATCCAACTCCGGGCTGGAGCAGTTCGCCTACGTAGCCTCGCACGATCTCCAGGAGCCACTCCGGATGGTGTCCAGCTTTCTGTCACTGCTCGACCGGAAGTACCGGCACCAACTTGACGAAAAGGCTCAGCAGTACATCCATTTCGCCGTGGATGGTGCGATCCGCATGAGGCAGATTATCCTCGATCTGCTGGAGTATTCCAGAGTAGGCAAGGAGGAGAAAGTGCTGGAGCAAATCAATCTGGAGGAGGTGATTTTTGAGATTACCCGACTACAGTCTCAGCTGATTGAGGAGAAAAAGGCGAAGATTCGCTTCGAAGGTAAACCTAAGATCACCGGCTTCAAGTCACCTATCCTGCAGATTTTTCAAAATCTCATCGGAAATGCGCTCAAGTACAGTAGAAACAATGTGCCTCCGGTGATTTCTATTTCCTGCAAGGAAGAAAAAAACCAATGGCTGATCGCCGTCAAAGACAATGGGATAGGAGTGAAGCCGGAATATTACGATAAGATTTTCTTCATTTTTCAACGCCTACACTCCAAGGACGAATTTACCGGTACCGGCCTGGGCCTCGCAATTGTGAAGAAAATCATCGAAAGTCTCGGAGGTAAGATTTGGCTGGAATCGGTCTATGGTGAAGGCACCACGTTCTATTTCACAATCGCAAAACCGGGGAATTGACGGGGTAAGGATTGGAAGAAGTAAAAGACGTTATACCGACTAAAATCAGGACAATGCGCCGTGATTGTTGATTCGTCTTTTGTATTTTCGGATTCATCGTGAATCATTCCATCAAAAATCAGTGTCTTATGTCTGCAAGTGAACTTGGAGTTGGAAGCCGGATCGGCCACCCAAAATTTGGATCGGGAATCATCGTATCGGTAGATCCCGACTTCTATAAAATCTACTTTTCAGCTTTAGACGAAGTCAAAGTGCTCGCAAGGGACTACGAGGGCTATACGGTCCAAGAAGCGAAAGTTCCGGATTTTCCGACATTGACTAGACGTGATGTCGAGCGAGCTATCCGGGAAGCGCTATTGGCGACTTCAGAACGTGAACCTCTGGTACCCTTGGGAGGCAAATGGATGGGAGGAAATCTGATCATCGAACCGTCTGACAAAAGTCTCCAAGCCAAGGAAATTCCCGTGGAGACCTTCTTTCGCAAGATCGTGATGGTCCGTGAAAAGCTGCGGGTTTTGGAACAAAACATCAACAACCACCCTAAGTTGGACGACGAGGATCGCGTCAACCTGCAACAATACATCACACGCTGCTATGGCTCATTGACTACTTTCAATGTGCTCTTTGCCTACAAGGAAGATCAGTTTAAGGGAAGTGGTAAAGACTGAATCTGAATTAAAAGCTGTCCTAGTTTTCCACAAGCAGTATTTTATTTCTCCTGTTTCACCTCGAATTCCAACTTGACCCAAGTTTAAATTCACCGATATGAATTATTTATCCCTTTTTCTCATCGCAGCTTTGGTGGTAATGCCGCTTTCAAAATCCGATGATCCCAGTCTGAAAGATCATTTTCAGGCTGATTTTTACATAGGCGCGGCCTTGAACTCGGGTCAGGTCAATGGCGCTGAGGATGGAGTGAATTCACTTTTGTCCTTACACTTCAATTCGATCAGTCCCGAAAATGGGCTAAAGTGGGGTCCGGTACACCCTAAACCAGATGAGTATAGGTTTGAGTTTGGAGATGCTTATGTAAAGCTGGGCGAAAAAATGAATGCCTTTACCGTCGGGCACACGCTGGTCTGGCATCAGCAGACGCCGGAATGGGTTTTCCAAGATGAGAAGGGGCAAGCCCTTTCGCAGGAAAAACTGATACAGCGAATGGAAGAACACATCGCAATAGTAGTTGGGCGATACAAGGGCAGGATAGACGGTTGGGATGTGGTCAACGAGGCATTTGAGGACGATGGAGCTTGGCGAAAAACCCATTGGTACAACACTACCGGAAAGGAGTTCATCAAAGCAGCCTTTCGCAAGGCCAATAAAATTGATCCAGGGGCGGAACTGTATTACAACGACTACAATGTCTGGATCCCTGCCAAGCGTAAAGCAATTCTCGCGATGGAGGAAGAGCTGCGAGAGGAAGGGATACGCATAGATGGTATCGGCATGCAGGGACACTATCGGGTTGACTCGCCAAGTCTTGGCCAAATAGAGCAAGCAATCTTGGAGATCCACGCTGCTGGGCTTCAGGTGATGATTACCGAATTGGATGTAGATGTGTTGCCTCGGCCCGGAAGTGCTCAGGGTGCTGATCTCAACGTCAACTATGCCCAGTCAGCTGAATGGAATCCTTACCCTGCAAGCCTTCCTCCTGCGGTCGAGCGTCAATTGGTGGCACGCTATGCTTCGCTTTTCCGGCTTTTCAGTAAGCATTCAGACAAGATCAGTCGAGTGACTTTCTGGGGGCTACACGATGGCAAAAGCTGGCTGAACAATTGGCCGGTGAGAGGAAGGAGGAATTATCCGCTGCTATTTGACCGGGAGAAGAAGCTAAAGCCGGGATTTTTTGAAGAGTTGGAAGCAGACCAGAATTAATGACTCTCAGTCAAATTGCTTTTGAGTCTCTTTTCCACGAAAGTGATAGGCACAAAATCGTCCGTTGGAGCTCCGATGTAGTAGACGGTCCAATTAGGGTCGTGCTTGGCCAACAATTCCGCAATGCAGTCGGCACGATGACCTTGGGGATTTTTGCAGTCGTCCCAGTAGAAGAGTTCGACCTTGTAGTGTAGGGCCTGCTTCTCGTTGTTGACAGTGACTTCGATCTGAATGTCCTGCTTGCCGGCACCTCGAGGGATGGGTATAGCGATGTAGCTCATAAGTATGTGATTGGATGCCAAAAGTCAACCGCAGTTTTTGTGCCATTGAAAACCCCTTAAATTGCTTCAAAGCAACGGTTTCGTAGATAGTCAGACTGTTTTGTCCGAACAAATTTGTGCGCAGAAGGACAAAAGAAGAATTTTCGACTGAATGAGAAGCCAGAAGTTGGCTAATCCGGCCTAATGGGAGACTACTTTCAGACCGACAATCGAGGCGATCAGAGTTGTGATGAAAAACACCCTCCAAAAGTCAGCGGGCTCTTCGAATACAAAAATACCGACCAACACGGTACCCACTGCTCCGATGCCCGTCCACACCGCATAGGCTGTCCCGATAGGCAGCTCCCGCGTCGCCCGCACCAGCAGCAGCATGCTGATCGTGAGGCAAACTATGAACCCGGCATACCAATACATGGATGTTGCACCGCTGGTTTCTTTTGCCTTTCCCAAGCAAGCAGCAAAACCGACTTCAAACAAACCCGCGATAATCAATAGAATCCAGCTCATAGTTGAAATTTGAGGTAATTTACCAGAATTCGCTTAGTTTCAGGATTCGAGTTTTTCGATTTCTTCTTTCAGAAAAAGCATAGCGGCCGAAAGCGTCTCTATGCCATGACCTGCGGGAAAGATCTGGTGGCCTCCAAGATTTGGGAGTAGGTGTTTCGCGTTTGTAAGGGATTTTCTCGCAGGAAAAAGCAGGTCTTGATCACCCAAAGCCAGATAAACCGAAGACTGAACTTGAGTCAATTCTTTTTTCATGAAATAGGGCTTTTGAGTCTTGTCTTGATATCGTGTCAGTGCAAAAATCTCGTAGTCCACCAGTAGATTCCAGGCCGTAGGCGAAATCCAATGTGTGGGCTGGAGGAAAATGGCTTTTTTAAGGAACTTTTCGACGTTTTTTCGCTTCGGGCTAAGGATGGGTAGCAGATTGTAGTAAAGATTGCTCAGCGTTAAGGAAAAGGGCTGCAAACAGCCAGGGTTGAATAGGAATGCAGCCTTGATCTTTTCGGAGTGGGCAATCGCAAGTTTCATACAGATCAATCCGCCAAAGGAAGCGCCGGCCACATAGCTCGATTGGAGTCCCAGTTTGTCCATCACTTCCCCCGCCCAAAGTCCATAGTCCTTGGACTTGATGTCCGGCGTGCCTCCGTCGCTGAGGTTGGGCAGACCGTTGGTTTCGACGAGATAAATTCGGAATCGGTAGAGTAGCTGATCGAGGTTTCGATCAAAATCCCAGATCAATGCCGTCGTTCGTGCACCGGGGAAAATCACCATAGGCTCCAGGGAAAGTTCGGAGGTTTGCAGCCCGTAAACCATCGTCTTTCCGAGGCCGGTTTCCACCTCGATTTTTTCATAAGTTCGGGCGTTGGCTTGTTCGAGTTTCTCGACCCATTTTTGAAACCAGGCATGGTCGTCAGCGGGTGACTTGAAGGTGGAGGTAAATTTGATTTTCAAGGGGAAGTAGGGGAGGGGTTGTCGGGAGATATTTTGAGTTTTTCGGGAGCAACTTGGTTGAATGCAGCGAGGAGTAAATCTTTAATTACTTCTCTATTCAGAGCTTCTATTTTAGCCAAAGTCCAGCCTTGCTTTCCCCATTTATTTGGGACGGGAAATATAAGGTTAGGGTCGAAAAGTGAGAAGAGATCTTGGTCGGTTTCGGAAAGCTTCAGGCTCGCTAATTGGGTCTTCGGATCGTAGGTGGCGAAGATCTTTTTGCGGACTCGAAAGGATGTCTTTTCGAAGTGGGGTTCCTCGGTGGACTCGGGTAGGGAGAGCGAAAAACTGCGAAAAAAATTAAGCATAGAAAGTGGAGTTCAGCCGATGAAGCTAGCCAAAATTTCTGACCGCACCTAAGGTTGGTTTGTTCTTGGGCGGGGAGTGAGGAGAAAAGATGATACTTAGTTTTTTTTCAACAATACTAAGTATTCTTCAAGAGGTTTCGATTTTTGCTTTTTTCGTCTTTTGGTTCGGTTCTTTATTTTTAGGCTAGCCTAAAAATGATACGTTGCCTATTGTTTTTAGGGGGATAAAGAGATCAGCTGGAATCGAGATTTTGGCTTGTAAAGCGGGGCGAGTTCAAGGTGAAATATCATATTCCAAATAATATTTCGAGTTTGAAAATTATGAATTTACATAAAAGTTGAAATTGATATCAGTATTTTAAATTGTCATAAAATCAGATACTTATGTAATGTTATTTTTGTAAATTTTCTTCAATTTTGCCGCAGCAAACTTGCCTGATTTTTTGGGTTCAGAGTCCCAGGAAACCTTGAGTTTGTTTCGAATTAAATCCCGTGATGCTGTGAGTCACTCAGCTTTTACGGCAAGTAATCTTAGGGGAGGTATTGTATGCAATCCCAGTCGGTGACGGCGGTTTGCTCAAGGAGGAGCAAGCGAATCGTTCTGTCGGGTTTTGGAAAGAGAGCGGAGATACGTAGCGGACCGAGTGTTTTTTTGCGATGATTTTTTTGAGCTTAAGCTTGAGTTTGGCTTGTTGCAAAAACGATTACTATGCGAGTTTTTTTCAGTGGATAAAGGTCGTCATACAAGGGGAGTAGCTTCGGCTCTGGAAGAAAGATGAGGATAGCTTCGGTTCAGTTTTTCGTCCTAAATCTCCCAAAATATCGAACGGTATTTTTACATATTTGGAAGCTGGTCGAAGATAAAATTCTTTATTTTTTTGCTGATCAGTGCGAGGATTTTTGGTGAGGTTGAGTTCCATTTTTCGCGACCTAGATGCTGATTTTTTTTTGTGCTTAAGGACTTTTTTGACTTGGGATTTTGCTTTGGATTTTGATCTCTCAAGGCGAGAAAACGCAGATTGTTAAAGTGCCAATTGGCCTGACTCACCACTCCGGTATTGCTGGAAACTGGAGCCATGGGCGTCTGGAGTTATTTGTCGAAATTAGGACGGTGAACGCACCGGAAAAGATCCATTTTATTCTCATCAGGATTGACTCAACCTAAGCTGAAATGTTATGAAATATGCCAAGATTTTGTTCTTTATTTTAGCCGGATTTGGCCTTTGTGGAATCTGCTTTTCACAGTCCTCTTCCATCAAAAATGACTCGGTTTATAGCTACCGATCACCAAGCTCCGGAGGCATCGGAAAGGTCTATCAGGGGCGTGAGATTGCAGGTGTAATGGACTTTCGAGGAAAGGACTGGCTGGAACGTCAAAGCCGTCCACAGGAAGAAAACACAGTGCTGGCGATAGAAAACCTACCGGTCAGTTCCGAAAGCGTGGTGGCCGATATCGGCGCGGGTTCGGGGTACTACACCTTCCGTATCGCGCCAAAAGTTCCCGATGGGAAAGTCTATGCGGTGGAGATTCAGGATGACGCGATCCGGTACCTTCAGGACCGAGCAACGGATTTAGGGTATAAGAACGTCACAACTGTCAAGGGAAGCGCCCAAACGCCCAATTTACCGTCGAATTCAATTGATCTGGTCATCATGGTAGATGTCTACCATGAGCTGGAATATCCCGTGGAGATGCTTGCAGCGATCAAAAAATCTCTAAAACCGGGTGGAAAGCTCCTCCTGATCGAGTACAGGGGGGAGGATCCCAAAGTTCAAATCCGCGCACTTCACAAAATGACTGTGGGTCAAATTGAGAGTGAGCTTTCAGCAAATGGCTTCAAGCTGTCGCAAAATGGGCAGTTTATGAATATTCAGCACTTTTTGGTTTTTGAAATAAAGGACTAGCAGAAATTAGGATCCAGGCTTCCGAAGGATAGTCCAAAAAACAACCTTCAAGGGTATTTGACGATTCATTCGATGACATAGCTCTCCAAGGAGAATTGAAACTTTCGGAGAGATGAGACAAACAAAAAGGGTGAAATCGTCGATTTCACCCTTATGGGTTTAGAAGGCCTCAGCCTTCAGAATTACCCTTACTTGAAGTTATACGCCTTCAGCATCTTGTGGAAGATCTCGTTGTTTTCATAGATTCCAGCGAATGCTTCCGAACCTGGACCGTAAGCAAAAACCGGGATCATTACTCCTGTGTGGCTTCCGGTGGTAAACTTGCCTTCAACCATTCCGGTCTCCGTGCTGCCTTTATTGATTGTGAATCCGCCAGTCTCGTGATCGGCAGTGACGATGACTAGGGTGTTTCCATCTGCTTTGGCAAATTCCAGGACTTTTCCGATGGCATGGTCAAAATCGATCATTTCTTCGATGATGTACTGGGTGTTGTTTGCATGACCTCCCCAGTCGATCTGCGAACCTTCAACCATCAAGAACATACCTTTTTTGTTGGTCTTCAAAAGATCTAAAGCCACTTCAGTTGATTTCACCAGCTCGTCTCCTCGGCCTTCCGAAAATCTTGACTGCTGTTCATCCGCCAGGAACGCCGCCAGTTTTCCGCTTTTAATCTGTTGTACTTCTTCAATAGAATTGGCGATTTGATAGCTTCTGCTTTTTAGCGAATCAACCAGATTGACGCTATCTGAACGGTTGGCGAAGAATTTTCTACCCCCCCCGATGAAGACATCGATATCGGTGGCGAGGAAGTCCATGGCGATATTCTCATCGAGAGAACGAGAAGCCTGGTGGGAGATAAAGCTAGCTGGAGTGGCGTGGGTGATGGAGCAGGTGGCGACCATTCCGGTGGCAAGGCCTTTTTCCTCGGCGATTTCCAAGATGGTCGGAACCGGATTGCCATCCGCATCCACACCGATGGCGCCATTGTAGGTCTTCACTCCGCAGGAAAACGCCGTGGCCCCAGCGGCCGAATCCGTTACGAAGGCGTTGCTTGCCTGATTTTTGTGAAACCCTACCACAGGAAATTGTTCCAGGTTGAGGTGGCCGTGATTGCCAGTCATGCCAGCATAGATCTGTGCGACTCCCATGCCGTCGCCGACCATGAAGATGATGTTTTTGGGTGCTTTACTTTTTTTCTGGGCAAAAGTTGATTCGAGACTTGCGAAAAGTACAAGAACTAAAAGAATTCTGAGTTTCATAGATTGAAAGTTTGTTTAAATAAGTACTGTTTAAATAAGGAATTTGGGCTAGTCGAGCAGTTTGGGCTTTTTTAAAATTTCAGCTGGATCATGTTGAATTAGGAGATTTGAATATGGTTCAGCTTACTTTGGTTTGCTTTTTATACGATAGGTTAGATAGGGGTTGGTCGATTTTTAGGCGTTGTAAGGAACAAAAAGAGGAAGTAGCAATCGCTACTTCCTCAGTTAATTTTTTGTTGTAAAATAGCTTATTCGTTTTCTCCGACGTCTTCCTCTCCTTCCTCGACCACCACATCCATGGTTTCTTCAGCCCAGTCTACGATAAGTTGGCGCTGAGTTTCGTCGAGTTTTGCCCAAGTGTGAATCAAGGTATAGATCCCTAAAGGCATCTTTTCTGCATCGACTTCAATGGAGATATCGTCCAGTTTTTCCAACTTTTCCATCATGTCATAGGTCTGCCAATTGGAAAAATTCAGTTCCTCCCGCGCTTCTCTTACATCCTTGGCCACAAGCCAAGAAGAAGGGGCGACATAGGAATACCAAGGATATTCGGTTTCATTGCTGTGGCAATTGTAGCAGGAAACCTTCAACAAAGAAGAGATTTCCTCCCTGACAATACCACTTTGAATGAGATCATCGGGGTTGTTCATCACCACGGGAGGTAACTCGTTGGGTACAAACTGAATGGCTAAAAATAGCAGGGCTGACCCGCCCAAAAGCCAATACCGACGTTGCATCAATTCTCACCTTTCTTTTTGCCGGCACTCCATTCAACTAAGGTTGCCAATTCCGCTTCCGTCAATTTGCCTTCAGGTTTCTGCGCGAGGAATTTTTCCGGTGGCATTTCGCCTTCCGCCAATACCTCTGAGATCTTGCCTTTAGTGGCCATCTGCTTCGACTTTTTGGAAGCTTCGAAAGCATCCCAGTCCAGCTTCTCCTTGCCTTTGTCATTTTTTGACTCGGCATTGTGGCAACCGTAGCATTTCTGCTCCACGATCGCTTTGACGTCCGCTGGCATATCTGGACCGGCTACAGGGTGAATAGGATAGTTTTCTACTTCAGGTTTTGTTGTTCCCTGAAAGAAGAGGAGGCCAACTATCGCAGCTACTGGGAGTAAGGATAATTTTTTCATAGTTTATTAGTGGGGTTAGATGAGGAATTTCAAAAAGATTTTGTTTCGGAGCAAATAAAGGCTTTAAATTCTGCCGGTAATTATTTTAAAGACGATATTGAGAGCTTGATGTTGGGTTTGACGGTAGATTTTTCTGATGAAGATTTTGAACTGAACTGCTTGATCTTCATGTCAGCTTTTGGGTATGCTGACGCACACTTTTTCAGCAAGAGAAGCTAAGTCGACTCGGTGTCTGAACCTGCTGAGACTAAAAGTCCTTTAGCGGGGCATTGCCAGGAAACTCTAAGTCAAATTGGGTAGATTTTTCTACAAAATAGAAGCCGACTGGACACTGCGTTCTGCACTTTGATGTCGTGTAAGGAGAGAATTTAATCGAGATTGGGATCCCGGTTGCTTTGCCAAAAACCAAGAGCTTTGACGTATTAAAGACCAAGAAAAACAGTAAGAAATAGCGGCACAATTCTCCATAGGGCATTTTTTCCAAACGACGTACACTCTCCTCTCAAATCACAGACAATCTTCTGAATAGATTTTCTGGCAAAAGCAAGAGTGCATTTTGACTGAAAGGTTAAGACTTGACGCGCATTGGCCTACTTTCTGCAAAACCGACGAAAGCGGGCCTTGGAATTTAGACACCATTTTGGCACGCTGCCGATTTAATCTGTTTCGCAACTCAATGACTTGGAAAATGCAAATTTTTACTTTCAAATCTATTCTGAAACTAGCCCCAAATACTGATTGCTCCTGCACGTTCGAAGCTAAGAAATCTGAAGGCGTGATGCCGAAATTGGGACAGCAACGAGCGCAAACGACCATTGATCACTTTACGGAAGTCAAGTTGAGTTAGGGTTTGGCTTTAGACTTAGGAATTGCACGCGCTATGCGAACGTGCACCCTGCCACTTACATATCTTTTTAACAATTACAAAAACCAAATTACCATGAAAACTATAGCCAAAGGACATGATTTGTCCATCCCGATCAACTACTTCAACTTGTCCTATGATGACTTGGGGGAGGGTGAAGTTCCCGTTATTTTCTTGCATGGCTTTCCGTTTGACAAGTCGATGTGGAGCGCACAGCTCGAGGCTTTAGCTCCGAACTACCGAGTGATCGCTTGTGATATCCGAGGGTTTGGCAAATCGATAGATGAAGTCACTTCCTTCAGCATCGACCTGTTTTCTATGGATCTCGCGCGATTTATGAATGGAATAGGTGTCAAAAAGGCCATCATATGCGGCCTCTCTATGGGTGGCTATATAGCACTCAACTTTCAAAAAAAATATCCGGAACTCGTAGAGGCACTAATCCTCTGCGACACTCAATGCATCAGTGATGCAAACGAAGTTAAGCAAGGCCGACTGAAAGAGATTCAGGAAATCGAGGAATTTGGGCCAGCAAAGTTCAATGACAAGTTCGTTAAAAAGGTTTTTTCTGAGGAATCTCTAATGACCAAAAAGGATTTGGTTTCGGACTTGAAGCGGGTTGTTGACGCCAATTCCACTCATATCATCGCCGAAGGATTGCGGGCACTTTCATCCCGCGCGGAGACCTGCACGACGCTTTCGGAGATTCGCGTGCCGATGCTGATTATTTGCGGTAGGGAAGATAAGGTGACTCCCTTGGACCAATCAGAATACATGCATCGTGCCACCGACGGGTCGTTCTTTAGAGTGATTGAGAAGGCTGGTCATGTCTCCAATCTGGAGCAACCTGACATCTTCAATCAACACCTGAAAGACTTTTTAGAGAGAGTCACTGAGGCCAAAGCTGAGGATAGTGTTGCTGAAAGGAGTTGGTTTTAGGCACGATCATTCTTTGTCGTTGCACCTTGGAATAGTAGGAATACCTTTTATTCCGTGTGACAATTGCTGCACAATTACAGGGGATGTGACTCTTTGATTATTTGGGAAAATCTTGCTTTTCTCTTAAGGGTTTGGTTTTCTCAGAGTTTTGCCCCTAATACCGGAACTTGATATAAGGATCCGGTGTATAACCTCCGGAGATAATGAGCTGTCTGGAGGTTTTTTTGTTTCCTCGATTGAGATTTTCCGGCGTTTGAAGCAGCTTCAAAACAGTGGACGTTGCAGCCCTTCAAAGGATTTGGAATTTAGCCAGTTTTCAAGTTGCTGGGTGTTTTTAAAGCTCTCGAGCCCAATCTCAAACCTTTACTTCCCTGCTTGTCCGTAACTCGTCGTTTACCAATCAATACCTTACTAACAGAAAAAAATCAAATGAGACTGAGAACATTCGAATCCTTTTGGCTGGTAAAAAACGGCTTGCTGTATAGCTATCCTTCGTTGCAGCATAATATGAAGACGCAAGTCCTCGTGATGGGCGGGGGGATCACCGGCGCTCTGATCAGCCACGCGCTGATGGACGCAGGCTACGAAGTGATGCTGATCGACAGACGGGATATCGGGCAGGGAAGTACCGCTGCTACGACGAGTATGCTACAATATGAGATCGATGTGCCCTTAGTTCAATTGACTGAAATGATCGGTGAGGAGGCTGCCGTGCAATGCTATCGCGCTGGTATCGATGCGATCCATGAGTTGAAGGATCTGGTTGAAGCGCTTCAGATCGACTGTGGGTTTGAGATGAAAAGCAGCCTCTTTCTTGCCCATAGCAAGAAGGCTGCAGGTTGGCTGAAGGATGAGTTTGAGATTCGGGAGAAGCATCAGCTGGGTGTGAGATGGCTGACTCCCGCAGAGGTCAGGCAGACATATGGACTGCTGTGTGAGGGAGCGATCTGGTCGGAGACCGCCGGAAGTATTGATGCGTATCGACTCGCCCACGAGCTTATCCAGCTCAATGTGAAGCGAGGGATGAAAGTCTTTGATCAGACCGAAGTCGATCGGCTGGATACCTCGGGTCCGAAACCTAAAGTCCTTTTGGCGGGAGGGCAGACTATCGAATGTGAAAAGATCGTGTGCTGTACGGGTTTTGAAAGCACCAAAATTCTCAAAGAAAACATCGCCGATCTATTCTACACCTATGTCAGCGTGAGTGAGCAAGGGATTGCGCTTAATGAGGCGATCGAAAAAACGCTGATCTGGAATACTGAAGATCCGTACCTCTACATGAGAAGCACTGACGATGGACGCTTTTTGGTTGGAGGTGAGGATTCTTCTTTCAATTTCCAGCTCTTTCAACAAAAGATCAAAGCTAGAAAGGCAGACAAGTTGATCCAAAAGATGGAGGAGATCGCCCCTGATATCAAGTTTGTGGAGGACTTCAGTTGGGGTGGAACCTTCGGTGTGACCAAGGATGGACTGCCCTACATTGGCAAGAGCCCCGAATACGAAAACACCCTGTTTGTTTTGGGATTTGGTGGAAATGGGATCACCTTTTCGGTGCAGGGGATGGGCATGGTAGTCGATATGCTTAAGGGAAAACCACATCCGCTGGCTGAATTCTATCGGTTTGCGAGATAAAAGTAAATAGGAAAAGACAGGGATAGAGGTTGGCCGATTCTTGGATTAGCTTCTACAACTTGAGAATTTTTTTTCCTGCCAAAGGGAGAATGGCGTTGTCCGGTAGCGTTTTATTTGGCCTAGATAGCCTTTAAACGCATGTTTTTCTTTTTTCCAGTATGGCTAAGTATTTGGATTTCGAATAATCAAATAGCTGAGAAAATAACCAAGGCTAATTATTCCACTAAACAACTATACCATGAACACTACCACAGACACTGCAGAGATCTTGAATGATCTGGTGCAGATCAACAACGACCGGATTGAAGGGTATCAAAAAGCGATCGAAAACCTGAAGGCTGAAGATCAGGATTTGAAGACCTTATTTATGTCGCTGATTACCGAGAGCCAAAAGTGTAAGACGGAATTGTCAAACGAACTAACTACGCTAAATGCTCCTACGACCGAAAGCTCAACAACTAGCGGCAAGATCTATAGAGCTTGGATGGACGTGAAGGCCGCATTTACAGGACATGACAGAAAGAGCGTCTTGGAAAACTGCGAATTTGGTGAAGATGCCGCCCAAAAGGCGTACAAGGACGCAGCAAACGATCCGGAATTGAGCGCTTACTTGAGGGATTTGGTTATGGACCAAAAAAGGACTTTGAGACAGTCGCACGACAAGATCAAGCAGCTGAGGGATTCACTGGCGTAGTCGATAGGCAATGGCCAAATGTGCTTAGGTAGCTTATCACGCCCCTTTTCACATACTAAAGGGGGCGTGATTCATTGATTTTACGTCTCAACGAAAACGATCTATACTTAGTCATTTTACCCCTTAGCTACCCAAGATTTTCCTAAAAAGGAAACGATTTTCCGATCGAGCCTGACCAAGAGTTTTTTCAAACTGGTCCAAAATAGTCAGCAAGTCTGGGATGATTTCCTCTCCTTCCCTTGTTTTCACACTGCTGCAGCTCTCATTTTCCTCGTTTACGCTTCCTTTTTTCCGGCACGATAGCTTATTTTGATAGGACGAAATGGAGGAGAAATGCAAAAACCTTAAGCACATCCATTCGAATCGGTGTTTTTTGGATTTTGCAAAATCTACTGCATTCATAGGCTGCTGCGATTGGAAGTCGCTTGGAAAAGCGAATAGTTTTCCCAGCGATCCTGCCGACAATATTCCTCAGTCTGCGTAATTTTTTGGTCAGAATAGGAGGGGTTGTTTGGGTGTAACTTTCTGATTTATAGCGAGTATTGTTGTCGGAACGTAGCTTGGTATGAGGTAGATGCCAACCGATAAATTTATGGCTAATGAAGAGAACAATTGACCTACATTGCAACTATAGCATAGCACTGCAGCGATGTATTTCGGATTGCTCTCTGCTGATCGAGGCGCACAAAGACCAGGAGAAAAAACTATGCGTCGAATTGGCTGAGAAGTGTAGGGAAGCTTGCGCGGATTGCTTGGATGCCTACGAGTCTGTGCGCATCGATCGCGGTCGATTTATGATAGTTTGCTCAGAGGCCTGCACCGACCTTCTAAACGAGTGTAGAAAACATCAAGATCAATACTGTCTCCGCTGCGTGAGTTCGTGTAGCGAATGCATCGAAGAGTTTGCCAATTGGATCGCCTAAAATAAGTTTAGCGATCTTTTTTTTGTTGAAAAACACCCAATTGAGGTGACCTGCTACATTGGCCGAAAAGGTCATCATAAAGGCTACTAAAGACCCTAGTTGCTCCTCGGATCCAAACTCGTTCTCCCAGAACGCGAACTGATTTGGGGGAAATAGGATCACCATTTCGGTGCAGGGAATGGGCAGGGTTGTCGATATGCTTAACGGAAATTTATATCCGCTGGATGAAGTCTTGCCGATTGAGAGATACACTTTTTAGATAAGCGTTTTTTTGCCGCTTATTCGTATGAAAAATGTCAAACTGTTTCCTTAGAACCTGAGTCAATGACGAAAAGATATTTTTTTTGATCATTTTCGGACAACTCTGTCCGATTTTATCTTGGTTAATACTGAGAAATCCCTATCAAAGTCCTTGGAATGCGGGTTTGCTTTTGGTGACAAGTTTGGAGTTTAGCACCTCAGTTTTTGTCGCTTATTTCTCTTGTCCAAAAGTCAAACCCGATGTTAAAAAACTATTTTACCTCGCTGTGGAGACACATTTCCAAAAACAAGGTTTTTACATTCATCAACGTGGCAGGACTTGCTATCGGGATGTTGGCTTGTATTCTGATCAGCCAATTTGTCCTGCATGAATTGAGCTACGATGATTTTCTGGAAAAAAAAGATCGGATCTTCCGCATTCAGCAAGATCGGTTTGACAAGGGTGAACTTTCTACGCAATGGGCTTCGGGAGCTGCGGGAATCGGCCCCGACCTCAAGTCAAATTTTTCAGAAGTAAAAACTTTTACCCGATTGACTAAGCGTGGCGCGACGCTTTCGACCGGGGATACCTTTTTCAGAGAAGAAGATCTGTATTTCGCGTCGGAGGATTTTTTTGATGTCTTTTCCATCAAGCTGATTGAAGGCATCGACTCGCTGGTATTGAAAGAGCCTTTTAAGATTGTCCTTTCGCAGACCATGGCCAAGAAGTATTTTGGAGCGGAAAATCCCATTGGAAAAACATTGAAAGCCAATGGCGATACCGAATATGAAGTTTCGGGTGTTTTCGAAGACCTCCCGGTCAATACCCACATGAAGATCGATGCCTTGGGATCTTTTGTCAGCCTGGAAAAACTCTGGAATGATCCCATCCTGTCTTGGAATTGGGATGGATTTATGACTTATATCCTGTTGGACGATCAGGTGGATGCCAAGGCATTTGAGGCCAAGCTACCGGATTTTGTCCAAACCCAGAAGGGAGAGGAGCTAAAACAGTACAATTCTGGAATAGCCTTTCACTTGCAACCGGTGCAGGATATTCATCTGGATTCGGATTTCATCATGGAATTCAAAGCCAATGGCAACCGTCAATCGGTTTACTTTTTGTCAGTCGTGGCCATTCTGATTATGATCATCGCTTGGATCAATTATATCAACCTGTCCACTGCCAAGTCAGTGGAGCGTGCGCGGGAAGTAGGGGTTCGCAAGGTCATGGGAGGCTATCAGTCGCAGCTCATTCAGCAGTTTTTGACAGAATCCCTGTTTTTGAATATTCTGGCAGTTATGGTAGCCGCTGGGTTTGCAATATTACTTACACCTTGGTTTAGTGAGTTGACTGGCCGTGAACTCGGCTATCAGCTTTTTATGCAGCCTTTGTTTTGGCTGGCATTGTTGGTTTTGATCGTCTCCGGCGCCCTGATGTCGGGGATTTATCCGGCCTTTGTCCTGTCATCTTTCCGGCCGGTGGAGGTGTTGAAGGGGAAATTCAAAAACACAGACAAGGGGATTTTCCTGAGAAAGGGGATGGTGATCGCCCAGTTTGTTGCTTCCATTACGCTGATGGTCGGGACATTTACCGTCTTTCTACAGCTAAAGTATATGCAAAACCAAGATCTGGGGGTGAACATCGAGCAGACTGTGGTGCTTCAGTCACCCAGCGTCACGGACTCTACCTACAAGCAAAAATATCAGGTCTTCAAGCAGCGGATTGCGGCATACTCAGAGGTGCTTTCGGTGACTGCGTCGACGACCGTGCCGGGAGGTCAGCCCAATTGGAATGCAGGCGGGATACGGAGACTCAGTCAGGGTGAGGATGAACAAAATCAGTATCGGGTGATCCAGACTGACGGCGCTTTCAACGAAGCCTTTGGTCTCGAGATGGTTGTGGGACGGGAGTTTTCGGACGAGGTGGCAAACGAATGGAAGAACGTGCTTCTGAACGAGTCTGCCACTCGTCTGATGGGTTTTGCCACACCGGAAGAGGCAATCAACGATCCGATTTTCTTCTGGGGTGACACCTTCAATATCGTCGGGGTGATGAAAGACTACCACCAAGAATCGTTGAAGAAATCATTTGACGCGCTGATCTTTCGCTATGATGAAGCGCCAAACGGCTTTTACTCTATCAAGGTGCAGACCAGCGGAATCGAGGATTTGATGGCGACGTTTGAAGCAGACTGGAAGGATGTGTTTCCGGGCAATCCCTTTGAATATTTTTTCTTGGATGAGCACTACGATCAGCAATATAAGGCCGATCGGCAATTTGGATCGATATTCAGTATATTCTCCGGACTGGCTATCTTCATCGCGACCTTGGGATTATTTGGCTTGTCTTCGCTCACTGCCATTCAGCGCACCAAAGAGATAGGAATCCGTAAGGTTCTCGGAGCATCGCTTTTTGGTCTACTCCGTCTGATCAGCAAAGATTTTATTCTCTTGGTCGGAATCGCCATTCTGTTGTCTATTCCGCTTTCGGTATGGATTGTCAATTCCTGGCTACAGGATTTTGCCTCGCGGATATCTCTGACCTGGTGGATTTTTGCCGTCCCCAGCTTGATGGTTGTTGTCATCACCATCCTGACGGTAAGCATCCATACGATAAAGGTGGCGATGATCAACCCTGTGAGTTCGCTGAACTATGAGTAGCGGTAAGTGTTCTGTCAAAGTAGGCATTGGTCAATTTGCCTTGGCCATCTACGATTGCCACGGAGAAATTTCGGGACTTTGATTTCGCTGCGGATAATCCTGTTTAAAGATGTCTTTGTTAAATTAGCATTGACGCCTGAATGTCGAATATTACCTATAGTGAAAGCTTCTTTTTAGAAAACGAACCCAAAATTGCCATGAAACTAGTCGCCAAAGCCACTCTGCAAATCCGGAAGCCTGTATCAGAAGTTTTTGATGGAATCGTCAATTCGGAGAAGATGACGAAGTATTTCATTTCGGAAAGTAGTGGGAGAATGATTGCGGGACAAGAGCTCCGCTGGAAGTTTCCTGAGTTTCCGGATGAATACCCCGTATGGAATGTCGAGACCGAAACAGATCGATTGGTGTCCTTCGTCTGGGACAAAGAGACGGTAGTCAGGATTGTCCTCGAACCTCAGGCCGATGGAAGCACCGTAGTCAGAGTCACCGAAGACGGGAAAGAAAACAATGAAAAAAACCTAAAGTGGCTGACTGAAAACACCGAAGGATGGGCAAACTTTCTGGCTTGTATGAAAGCCTATCTGGAGTATGGTATACAGCTTCGTAAGGGGGCGTATGACTATATGAGAAAGGGGTGAGGGCTTCAACGAGCCAACCAGAAACAGCATTCTTTTTCTCCCTCCAAAAGCAGATCACCAAATCTCAAGACCTAAATAGTACCCAAGAAAACAAATCCTTCTGATCCGAATAAAAGGAATCCAACGCTATTCCTGCAGCAGTAGAAAGTTGTTTCAAAAGCGTTAAATCATATTTCTGGGAGATTTCGGTTTGGATAATCTCGTCTTTTTCAAATTTTACAATCTCCGATCCGATCCGAACCGTCTGCTTCTTGAGACTGACGATGAAGCTTTCAGCTGCTCCGCTGATCGGATGGTAGGTGGCATAGTGGTCAAAAGAATTGAGCTCAAAGTCTCCGCCTAGTTCGCGATTGATCCGAGTCAGCAGGTTTAGGTTAAACCTTCGGGTGATTCCCTGTGGATCATTGTAGGCAGGCAGAATTTTTTTGGGATTTTTCTTCAAATCTACCCCGAGAAGCAGAAAGTCACCGGGCTTCATCTCTCCTTTGATGAATTTCAGAAAGGCAATGGCCTCGGTTGTTCGGTAGTTGCCGATGTTGCTTCCGGCAAACACGATCAGCCGTTGATTGGTCCGATCCTCCAATTCCCTGAGGGTATGGAAGTAGTCGCCCGCCAGGCTTCGGTACTTCACCTTGGGCACTTCCGATCTGATCAGCTGTTCGTTGATGGTCAAGATGCTGTCGGAGATATCCAAGGGAAAATAACTGAGACAGGGAACATGTTGACACAGGACGTCGACGAAATGAACCATCTTGCGACCGTCTCCGGCGCCAAGTTCGATGATATCGAGTTGGGAAGCATTGATCCTTTTGGCGATCTCCTCGGATCGGGTTTGGATGATTTCAAACTCTGCTGCGGGCAGGTAGTATTCCGGCATGTCCATGATTTCCTGAAAGATCAACGATCCTGCCTCGTCGTAGAAGTATTTCGAAGGCAGTCTTTTCGGAGTTGATCTCAATCCGGCCAATACTTCTTCTTTGAAAAGTTGTGTGTCGCTCATTTTGCCAATCTGATTCCGGAATAGATCCAACGGGAAGAAGGGTGAAAGAAATTACGGTAGGTGGCCCGGGAGTGATCCTTTGCGGTAGCTACCGAAGCGCCCCGCAGGACGTGCTGGCTGACCATAAATTTGCCGTTGTACTCTCCGAGAGCTCCGGGCATTTTTTGAAATCCCGGATACGGCAGATAGGCGCTGTTGGTCCACTCCCAAAGTTGCCCCCAAGCAAAGTGTCCTGAGGCTACTTCCCACTCAAACTCTGTCGGAAGCCGGCAGCCTTTCCAGGCAGCAAAGGCCATCGCTTCATAGAAACTTACATGCTGGACAGGGAGAGCGGGATTGACTTTCTGGAAACCCTGCAGCGTATAGTTCCACCATTCTCCATCTTTGCGGTGCCAATAGAGTGGAGCCTCGATTCCATGGTTTTTGATGAATTGAAGCCCTTCGTCCAGCCAGAAGTCAAAATTTTGATAGCCCTCGGCTGCGATGAATTCGAGAAACTCGCCGTTGCTGACCAAGTCCTTGGAGATTTCAAATTTTTCCAAAAAGACACGATGTCTGCCCAATTCATTGTCGTAGCAGAATCCTTCACCTGCATAGCCGATCTCGTACACCCCCTCGGCTAGCGACAAGAATTCTCCGGACTTTTCCGGCTGAGTTTCGAATCCAGGGCCATATATCGGAAAGGTTGGCTGATTGCCGAGGATGTACTTCAAGTCGTAGGCGAGAAGTTCCTGATGTTGTTCTTCATGATTGATCCCTAAGACGATCCTTTCTAAGATTTTCTCCGAAAGCCGCTCTCCATTTAGGAAGATTGCCAATTTCTCCGTCACATACGCCCGATAGGCCAGTACTTCGCGCAACGGAGGCCGGCTCATTAGACCGCGATGGGGTCGCAAGACACGATCCCCAGCGTGGTTATAATAGCTGTTGAATAGGTAGGCAAAATCTTCTTGATAGACCTGATATTCGGGGGCAAAAGGGAGGAGTACAAATTGTTCAAAAAACCAGGTGGAATGTGCAAGGTGCCACTTGGGAGGAGATACGTCAGCGATCGGTTGCGGTACATAGTCTTCGACCTCCAAGGGTGAACAGATGGCTTCTGAGTGATTTCTCGTGGTTAAAAATTTGGCTTTGAGGGCTTCATGGGTATTCATGGTCAGCTTTTTTTGGTAAGCATTCGGATAAATTGAAACGTCAGGAAGATCAAGACAAAGCTGAAAGGAAGGGCAAAAAGGATCAGCAGATTGCTGACCGATTCGAGAAGCTCATCCTTTCCCAGCCAAACTAAAAGTGAGGTAAATACAAAAATACTGACCCCCCAGAAAATCCTGATCCTTGGTCTCGGTTCCGTCTTTCCCTCGTCCGAAAAGATGCTCAACACAAAGATCGCAGAGTCGATCGAGGTGATGAGAAATGTCGAAACCAAAACGGTCACCAGCAAACTACTGAGCTGAGGAAAAGGGAAATGCGAGAAATAGTTGAACAGAGAACTATAGATTGACGAAAAAACCGTGCCATTGGCAGCACCGGATTCGAGCAGTGCCATGCCGTTGGTTCCAAATACCGCAAACCAAAAGAAGGTGCCCAAAGCCGGGATGAACAGTGTCCCCAAGATTAACTCACGGATCGTCCGTCCTTTGGAGATTCTGGCGATAAACACTCCGGTAAATGGAGCCCAGGAAAGCCAAAATGCCCAATAGAAATAAGTCCAGTCTTTGAGGAACTCGGGTTCGACTTTGGCATCTCCGATGTTGAGACTCATGGGGAGGAAATCCAACAGGTATGCCCCAAATCCGGTAAAAAAATAGATAATAGCGTCCCCGCTAGCTCCGACAATCCATGCAAACAGAAGCAATATGGTAGCTCCAGCAATGTTCAGATTGGACAGGAAACTAATGCCCCTCCGTACGCCGAAGTATGCCGATAGCATGGCAATCGCAGAGACCAGAAATATCGGAAGGATGACGAGATCAGTGGAAAATTGAGCTCCAGTCCAATACGAAATGGCTTCCATCAGCTGGCGACTGCCCAGGCCTACTCCCGCTACCACACCGAAAAGCGTGCACAAGACGGTCAGCAGATCGAGAAATGCCGCCAACCAGGGATGATCCAGTTTGCCGAGCAACGCCGATGAGCTCAGCGCAGAGCCGCCTTTGATATTGAGATTGTAGGAGACGATCAAGGCCATCAAGCCATAGAATGCCCAAGGGGTAAATCCCCAGTGAAAAAAGGTGTACTCCAGCGCAAAGGTTTTTGGAGCGATATCGAATTCCCGAGGTGGATTTTGAAAGTAAAATGCGGGTTCTTGCACTGCCCGAAGCATCAGGCCACCTCCCATCCCGGTACTATAGAGCATGGCGATCCAAGACAACCATCCGAATTCAGGCTTTTCGGTGCCTAGTTTGATTTTTCCGAAGGGTAGGAAAGCCAAGACAGTCATCAGCAATACAGCACCGAGCCCGAGGTACAGGTAATAGGTGCCAAAAAGGGCCAGCACCGCTTTGGTCCAAGTTGCAAGGAGCGACGTGAGCGCTCCGTGAAAAAAGAATACCCCCATCAAGAAAAGGAGCAACATCGTGGCGGTGAGCTGCAGCAGGATTGGTGATTTTGATTTAGTCGGTGGCAGATTCAATGTGCACGGTCTGTTTGAGTCAAGTCGTATTTTTTTTGACCTTCATGTCTTTTCGAAAAGACAATATACTCTTTGATTTCCGAAGCGGTCGGTTTCGTCTCCAGATCATACCGTTCGGCATCGGGAACGGTTTCGCCTGCTACGTCCAAGATTAAAAAGGACGACGCTCCCTTTCAGAGACAAACCGAGCGGGTGCCCGAAGGTTTGAAAAATTGCCTTTCAATCGAATGAGGAGGGAAATAGTTGTTTCCTTCGGTGAAAATCGTAGGAGCGCTTTCCGCAATTCCTTGGTTGTTCCAGATTACTTTCATTGAAGGTAAGTTACTGCGGACATGGATTACTCTGCTTCTCAACCTATCAGCTCGGCACTTGATTGAATGCTTCCATACTTTCAGTTGCATTTCCAGCAAAATCAACCCTTAGTTTTCAGAGTCTTTGAAGCGCGTTTCTACCTGAATTGGCTCATGAAGCGTCTTGTGAACAGGACACTTGTCAGCTATCTCCAGGAGTTTGATCTTTATTTCTTCTGTGGTTTCGCCTTTGATCTCCAGAAATCGGGTGAATTTCGAAAGCTTCCCGCCTTGGGGATTTTCTACCCCGACGCTGTCTTGCTGATGGACCTTTTCATGATTGAGAAAAACGTTGATTTCCTCCAATTCCCAACCTTTCCGATCGGCATACATCTTCAGCGTCATTGCTGTGCAGGTACCGAGAGAGGCCATCAGCAAGTCGTAAGGCGTTGGACCCAGGTTATTTCCTCCGACAGATTCAGGTTCATCAGCGATCAGGTGATGAAAGGGAGTCAAGACCTCCGTGGTATAGGAGTCTCCGGCGAGACGGATCTTGACCTGATGGCCTTTGACATCGTTTTCAGAGATCGCTGTGGGAAGGTACTTTTTGGACCAGGTACTGATGATTTCTCCGGCGTACCGACTTTCTTTTTCATCGGAAATCAAATGGTCTGCGCCATCTAAACTCACGAAACTTTTGGGATGAAAAGCTGCCTGATATAGGTCGGCGGCATTGGCAAGTTCTACCACCCGATCTTGTGGAGAGTGCATAAAAAGGAAAGCTTTTCTCATCCCATTGAGTGTATTGAGCAGGTTTTGGGACTCGAGGTCTTTCACAAAATCCCGACTCAACCTAAATGGTCTCCCTCCGATCGACACCTCTGCTGCCCCTTCCTTTTCGATTTGGGCCAAGTCCTCTGTGAAGAGATGCTTCACATGGCTGGCGGAGGCGGGAGTTCCGATGGTGACTACCGCTTCGATAGAGGCGAGCTTTGCAGCGGCGAAAATCACCGCTACTCCACCCAAGGAATGCCCGATCATCAGCTTGGGAGCTTCGTAGTTTTCTTCCAAAAACTGTGCAGCCATTACCAAATCCGAGACATCGGAAGAGATGCCAGCTTCACCAAATTCGCCTTCAGATTTTCCCAAACCAGTAAAATCAAAACTCAACACTGCAACTCCAAGTTGACTTAGCGTATCTGAGATATTGCTGACTGCTTTGAAGTTTTTGGAACAGGTAAAGCAATGGGCAAACAGCGCATAAAACCGGGGTTTTTCCTCTAGTGGCAAGTAAAGCCTTGCCGATAGTTGCTTGCCCGAGGCGTTTTGGAAACTGAGATTTTCGACTTTCATAAGTGATGTTAAAAAAAAGCGAGGTCTATTTTAAGGAAAATATACAAGGAAAGCGTATCCTGGATGAAAGTAACCAGATCCCACTGCTATTGGTTTAAGCCCGCTGAAAAAAGAGTTGCTCCCTTCCAATCGTCCGACGCGATCCATTTCCCGACTTCTAATTCGGGGACATCTGCCCAATCCCAATTTTTGTCCTTAAGCGAATGGCCGGTCATGTAATAGTAAGGTACATCGAGCATCGAATCGGCCATCGCCAGACCAAAGCCGACACCTAGATTCGGATTCCGGCATAGACGCCGGTATCAACGTGAAGTGGCCAGATCCTGATCTCGGCTGATAGCTGCAGGTGGCCGAGAAATTGGAGACAGGACCAGTCCTAAGGTGTTGGAGCGCCGAAGAGGAGGGTAAAGCCATTATTTCAAGTAGAAAAGGATAGGTGGGGATTTCGAAATGCAGGAGAGCTTACATTGGGTCTAGCAAAATACGGGAGGAACGACTCTAGATTTCACTGAAGGGAAATCCTAAACCTTGCAATTCGTAAGGTTGAAATTTCAATTTTCAATTTTTTTTGCAATGATGTTGCATTATTGCTAGGGATCTCTAAGTTTGCAACCTTATTGCAAGTTTAGAGTGTCCAATTGAACCTGGTGAAACAATTCAGCTCCATATTTTCAGCATCCTTGGCGGTCTACCTGTTGGTATTCCCCGTGCTGTTTTTTGGCTTGCATTCACATTCCCTCGCCTCTGTCGAAAAAGCTGAAATTCTTTCGATCAGCGATCAGGATGTTTGGTTGGATCAGGAGGTTTCGGACTGCTCTCTTTGTGATATTTTTTACAGCCAAGTCGGGATTTTCCAGACAACGGTTTATTCCTTTGTGGCTCCCCATCCGGCAGCTTGCCCACAGGGGATAATTCTGTCGGAATCTTGGAAGATTTTTCCCGGAATCGGGGTTAGGGGTCCACCCAGCCAAGGATAATAGGCTTTAAAGCCCGCGCAAACGGGGTTCTTCCCGAGCGTCAATCCTATTCCTTTTTACCGGACAGTCTCCTTCCGAGGATTTGGCTGTCGTTTTTCCGACTCCCATGCATTTCAGAATACCTTGTCTGAATGGGATGCTAAGCTGTTTTTTTGGCTATGCATTCCTGTTCTGTTTTCCGCTCTTTGCCCAAGAGCCTACGGCGATCGTCGTCATTTCTTCCAGTTCTGGTGAGCCTATTCCCCATGCTACCATTGAGAATGTGCATGATAACAATCTGGGGTGGGTTACGGATGATGCCGGCAAAGCACTATTGGACATCACCAAAGCTATTCAAGTCCGTGTATCCAGCGTAGGCTTTGTATCCCTGGAGCGAACCTTGCGTCCCGGTGAAACTTTGACGGTCAGACTCCAAGAGGATGTCTTTGGATTGGAGGGCGTGGTGGTCACGGGTGCGTTCACCCCGACTACCAGTGCTCAGTCTTTGTATAAAGTCACGACAATCGATGCGGCCATCATCGAGGCAAAAGGAGCTGTCAACCTTGCCGATGTACTTCAAACCCAGCTCAACATGAAGATCATCCAGGATGATGTTTTGGGGTCAAGAGTGGTCATGCAGGGAATGTCCGGGCCCAATGTGAAAATCCTGGTGGACGGGGTTCCCATGGTCAATGGGTCGGGAGGAAACTTTGACCTGACCCAATTCAATATGAACAACGTGGAAAGGGTCGAGATCGTCGAGGGGCCCTTATCAGTACAATATGGCACGAATGCCCTTGCAGGGACCATCAACATCATTACCAAAAACTATGGGGCCAACGAACAGGCCTTAAGCGCCGGAACCTATCTGGAGTCAGTGGGACAATACAATGTCGATCTAAGAGGCGCTAAAGGCTGGAAGAATTTGTCCATCAGTGCAGGGGGTGCCCGAAACCAGTTTGATGGATTTTCTGCCAGTGGAGATAGAAACGAAGACTGGATTCCCCGCACCCAATATCTGGCGGACGCGAAAGCCAAGTACCAGGTCGGGACCTTTGCTTTCACGGCAGCATACGACCAGCTGTGGGAGAAGTCCGTCAGCCATGGGGAGCCTACCACCGCATTCAACAGCAAGACCAACAAACTGTCGAGTATCGCCACGGATCTCTACTTCAACACCGGTCGAGTCAATGCCTCCCTGGTAGCCAGCGGTACTGTTGGAAAAAAACACTACTTCAACCTGCTGAACGGAATCTCTCACTACTCCCAGGGTCAGAGAAAATATCTTCAGGATGTCAATGACGACATCAAATGGCTCAGCTCCCTGGCCACCGAGCACGATACGACCAGCTTCAGGACATTCACTTCGCGGGGCACTTTTGTATTCGGCAATAATCAGCTCCATCAGGGAGTTTATGCCACTGTGGGATATGAAGTATCCATCAACTCGGCGGAAGGGGGAATGATCAATTCAGAATCTTCTGCCCAGGTAAATGACTTTGGTCTTTTCACGGCCCTGGAGTTTCCCCTTGGAAAGAAATTTATCGCACAGCCAGCGTTGAGGTTCGTACACAGCAATAAATACGATGCTCAGGAGATCGATTTCCTAGATACGGAGTTGCCGATTTTGCCCTCTTTCAACCTGAAGTATAACCTGAGTTCTAATCTCGATTTCAGGTTTTCCTATGGTCAGGGATATCGTACACCCTCCGTCAGAGAGTTGTACTACGAATTCATTAATTCCAACCACTACATCGTCGGCAATCCAAGCCTGATCCCTGAAATCGGAAAGAATTTCAACCTGTCTTCCACTTGGAATACGCGATTTGGAAGATCGGTTTCCGCTTCCATCCGACCTTCTCTATTCTTTTCCGACATAAGCAACAAGATAGAGTTAGTCAGGATCTTGGATAG
The DNA here is from genome assembly GCF_039523455.1 of Algoriphagus jejuensis. NCBI lineage: Bacteria > Pseudomonadati > Bacteroidota > Cytophagia > Cytophagales > Cyclobacteriaceae > Algoriphagus > Algoriphagus jejuensis. The sequence continues at coordinate 186,666 of NZ_BAAAFI010000009.1, forward strand.
AGAGACTTTGCCGGATGACGTGCCAAAAACAGTTCCAGTAGCACGTACCTACGCCAATATTCCAAACTTCAGGTCTCTCGGTTTTAACATCGGGATGGACTTGGCTATGCAGAATGGTGTCAGGCTGAGCCCTGGGTTGGCGGTTTTGTCCCGCTCAGGATCTGAGTCAGAACAGCAATATTATACCAGCTATGAGGCAAACCTGAATGCCAGCTACCTGATCAAATCTTTGGACCTAAAGCTCAACGCATTCTACAAATACAACGGAAAGATCTCCGAGTTTGCGAAGGAAGAAGACGGCTCCATCGGGATTCTAACGCTCGAACCCTACAATACTTTTGATCTCAGTGCCTCCCGGTTTTTTGCTTCAGGAAAACTGTTTGCCACGGTAGGTGCCAAAAATCTCTTCAATGTCACCGATGTCGCGCTCCTGGGAGAGGGAAGCAAGGGCTTGGTCTCCCAGACAGGCCGGGAAGCTTACTATCCCATCAGCTGGGGCACTTCACTATTTCTGAAAATCAATTATTCCATTTATTAATCCATTCTTATGAGAAATCGATTTACCGCACTTTCCGGCGCATTTGCTCTGTTTTTCCTCACCTGCTGCACCAATGATGATCCGGAACCAATGGATCCAATCGTGACAGGCAAGACGCTTACCGCTGCCATGGGAGCCAATATGGCAAACCAAGTATATGTTGACTTGAGCAGCGGGACCCTCACCTCGGTTGCGGTCAATTCTTGGGAGTTGGCTTTTGAAAAAAGCGGGAATGGACTCAAAACAAACTCCGCCAAAAAGGTCGGGGTTGCGTTCCCGGCGACGGGAGATTTTGACAGCGTCACATCGAAGGAAGGGCTGGTATTTGCCTATGATTCTGAGGACGGGGAGCTTTCCGAAACCGCGCTTGCAAAGTGGGCGCTCAACACACCCTATGTCCTGGACTTGGGTATCGATGCCAACGGAAACGTGTTGGGATTTAGGAAGTTTATGATCACCGCAAAAACTGGCACCTCGGTATCGCTTCGCGTTGCCGAGCTGGATGGTTCCAACGCTACCAATTTGGAGCTATCGATGGGCACGGAGAACTTCACCTACGTTTCGTTGATCGATAAGAAATCAGTTTCGGTCGAGCCTGCCAACTGGGATTTGGTGTTGACTGCGGTGAGCCTCCGGACCGGGGCTCCTTGTGGCGCTCTGGGAGGAGGCGCGAAACCTGGAGTGAATTGCGATGTATATCGGCTAAGTACCACAGCCCTGATCAACAGCTATGCAGGGGTCAGGGCCGCAACAGACGACCCATTTGCAAGCCTGTCGGCAAGTGATGATCCAGCGTCGGAGAGGAATCAAAAAAACATCGAAGCAAGCAATTTTGGCTTGCTGAAGATCGCTGACTACACAGCGCTGGGACCTTCGGCCTTCGGAGACGCCATCGGAAGAGGGTGGCTGCAGATTTTGGCTCCCCATAGCAGCGGGATCTACAAGGTGTACGATTTCATGACCTACCTGGTCAAGGATGAGGAGGGGCACTATTACAAACTCAGATTTTTGGCTTTCAAGGGAGGGGATAATGCGGAAAATGGCTACCCAACCTTCGAGTATGAATTAATGAATGAATAGCTCTCCCGAAAAACCGCGGAATAGGCTGCTTAGAATCGCAACCTATCCGCGTTTTCAAACCTACTCCTATGAAAATCCCCAACAAAAAGACGCTGGCCCGTCTCGCCATGGCTATGGTGTTTTTGGTTATGCTGGGCTTTGGTTACCGATATTATCGGCAGGAAATCTCCCCCACCAAGGTCGCTTTTATCAATTATCCTGAATTCAGCTTAGCCAGAATCAGCAAGTCAAATACCAATTCCTGGGTTAAACTGGATGTTTTGGAATTGGATGAATTGGATAAGCTCAGAGATTATTCCGCTGTTTTCATCTTTGGGAGAGGATTTCAAGCCTCACCCGAGCAGGTGCAGCAATTGCAGCATGCGGGCTATGCGGGCCTCCATCTTTTTGTCGAATCGGCTACCAATCCCAATGTAGATGTGACCAACTTAAAAGGCTCGGATTTGGATCGGGTGACGGAATATCTTTCCTACGGTGGGACCGAAAACTTCACCAATCTACTGGTGTATGTCCGTAGCCAGATGGATGGTAAAACCTGGTACGTCGACACCCCGGCATTGCCCGTGCCCGTGCCCAGTGATGTTTTTCTCCACAGGGATGAAAGCGCTACCTTTACGGATTTTGGTGATTATCAGAGATATCTGGAAGAAAATGGCTTTTATAAACCCGGGCAGCCGAAGATCGCATTGCTCACCAGTGTGCCGGGTCCTTTTAATTCTAACCGGGATCATATCGATTCTTTGATTGCCATGTTGGAAGAGCGGGGCCTCAATGTCTACACCATTAGCGCAGCTACCAAAAGATTGGAGTTTCTACAATCCATCAATCCTGATTTGGTGATCTTGATGCCTCATGGGAGACTGACCCTGGGGCAGGAAAAAGAGGCTACAGCTTGGCTTGCGGAAAATCAAATCCCTTTGCTTACCCCGCTCAGCGTATTTCTTCCTTATGAGGATTGGGTGAAGGATCCGCAGGGATATTCCGGATCGTTGCTGTCGATGAGTGTGGTACAGCCCGAATTGGATGGGGGGATCAATCCCTATGCGATCACTGCCCAATACCGGGACGAGAGCGGCTACCTGGCCTTTCAGACGATCCCCGACAGATTGCAAAAGTTTGGGGACATGGTCGAAAAATGGCTTGCCCTGAAGACCAAGCCCAACAAGGAAAAGAAGGTCGCTATTTACTATTTTAAGGGGCCTGGTCTGAATGCCATGGTGGCGTCCAATATGGAAGTGGTGCCCTCTCTTTACAACGCTCTTCTGCGGTTGAAAGAGGAAGGATATACTGTCACCGGCCTGCCTGACTCTCCCGAGCAACTTTGGGAGATGATCAAGAAACAAGGATCGGTTTTGGGTCCCTATGCCAAAGGGGCTTTTGACCAATTTTTAAAGGAAGGCAAGCCTGCTTTGGTAGAGAGATCGATCTATGAAGCTTGGGTAGCCAAGGATTTGGAAAAGGAAAGCTACGATGCCGTGACGGCAAAGTATGGAGCGGCGCCGGGCGACTACCTGAGTACTTATCGGGACGGTAAAGACTTTTTGGCGGTAGCCCGTCTGGAATTTGGCAACGTGGTATTGCTTCCTCAGCCGCTGGCAGGGGTGGGTGAAAACACTTTTCAGATCGTGCACGGAACCAAAGAGGCTCCTCCCCATCCCTACATCGCTTCCTATCTCTGGACCCGAAACGAATTCAAGGCTGACGCCATCATCCATTGGGGTACCCACGGTAGCCTCGAGTTTACCCCCGGCAAGCAGGTGGCGCTCTCGGGCCACGACTGGGCCGACGCATTGATCGGAGTCACCCCGCACTTTTATCTATACACGATCAGCAATGTGGGAGAAGGGATCATTGCCAAACGCAGAAGCTATGCGACTACCTTGACGCATTTGACGCCTCCATTTATGGAATCTGAAGTCACTGGCGACTTGAAAATCCTGAGTGACAAGCTGACCTCCTTCGTAGGCGCTTCGGGAGCCGTTCGGGAGCAATACCGCAGGAATATCAGTCAGCAAGCCAAGGAGCTTGGTCTGCTGGTAGATCTGGGTTTGGATAGCCTGAGAGATTTGAACGATGAGGATATCCTGAAACTGTCCAATCATGTAGAAGAAGTCAGAAACTCCAAAGTAACCGGAGGGCTGTATACGCTGGGAGTGCCCTACAATGCCCAGCAACTCAACAATACTGCGCGCTTGATGGCATTGGATCCCATCGCCTACAGTCTGGCTTCGCTGGATCGGTTGAAAGGCAAAACCAGTCAAAAGCATTTGGATGATCAGGTTTATTTTGATCGTAACTATAGATCTCAGGCTAAGAGGGCGATTGAGGATATCACCGAAAATAGAATTCCCGACGATCAAGTCTTGTCAAATCTCCTGAGTAGAGAAGACCAGAAGGCCGCTGACGAGTGGCTTCAGAGCTCCAAAAGGGTGTCGGATTCCGATATTATCCGGGGGTTTATCAGCATGGGAAGTGCCGAAAAGCCAAAAGGACATCCGGCTGGCAATACCAAGAGCGAGGCTGCCAGTGACGAGGACTTGGCTGAATTGAAGAGGTTGGTAATTGCCATTTCCCCCTATCCGGAACGTGTGGAGTTTATCGAAAATCTCAAGTCTGACAAACAGTTCAAGCAGAGTTCCGGAATCCTCGATCCCCAAACACTGGAAAAAGCTAAAACAGTAGCAAAGGCAATTCCCGCCATGGCCAAGGCCCTCGAAGTCGGTCAACAGGAGGATGTCAACGCTCTCCTCAAACTGATACAGAAAGAACCACTGAGGCAGATGGTTTTTGAATTGTTGGAGGATACGAGTTTAGCCCAGCAGGTAGCTGAAGAACGGGAAAAGGCTGATCGGGAAACGATCGCCACTTTGGCCAGTCCGGAATATCTGAAGTCCCTAGGTTTGCTTGTCGGTACCCGTACACTGAAGGACTTGCCTGAGGATGAAATCCCTTTTCATCTGAGCCACTTGAAGAGATACAAGGCGTCTTGGACTTTGGTAGAGGAGAGAAAACCAGAGGCTTTGAAAGAGTTTTGGTCTCAGGAAAATTTCGGCAACAGGCTGGGAGAAGCCATTGATCAGGGAGAAGTGGTTATGCTGGCTTTCCAACGCAGAAGAAAGGAACATGCCCAGGCGGTGATGGCGATTACAGAGGCCGTAAAATCGGTGGCCAAATATAAGGAGCAGCTTTTGACCAGTACCGAATCGGAGATGCAGGCTATGTTGACAGGCTTGGCAGGAGGATATATCTCACCCTCCTCTGGGGGTGACCCTATTACCAATCCCTCAACTCTGCCTACAGGGAGGAACCTTTATTCCATAGACGCGGAAAAGACTCCTTCTCCCGAGGCATGGACAGTGGGTGTCACCCTGGCTAAAAATCTGCTGGAAACACACCTGGGAAAACACGGGGAATATCCCCAGAAGGTAAGTTTTACTTTATGGCCCGGTGATTTTATCGGCACAGAAGGTGCCATGGTGGCTCAAATCTTTTACTTGCTGGGAGTGGAACCTGTTCGTGACCCCTTCGGCAGGGTCGTGGATCTCCGCCTGATTCCCTCCAAAGAACTGGGAAGACCGAGGATCGATGTGGTAGTCCAGACAGCGGGGCAGTTTAGGGATTTGGCTGCCTCTCGGATGTATTTGATCAACAAAGCTGTCATCATGGCTTCCGAGGCCGAAGATGGGGATAACAATTATGTCAAAGCAGGGGTATTGGCGGCGGAGATTTTCATGAAGGAAAAAGGACTTTCCCCCAAGCAAGCCAAGGAATGGTCCACCCAGCGTGTGTTTGGTGGTGTAAACGGAGTCTATGGCACCAATATCATGGGCATGGTCGAGCGTGGCAACAGTTGGGAGGATGAAAGTGAAGTGGCCAAAACCTACCTCAACAACATGGGGGCGATCTATGATGAGGGAGAAAATTGGGGTGCTTTTCAGGAAGGTGTATTTGAAGCGGCGCTCCAGAATACCGAGGTGGTAGTCCAGCCACGCGAGAGCAATACATGGGGTGGTTTGAGTCTAGACCATGTCTATGAATTTATGGGGGGGCTTAGTTTGGCCGTGCGCCATGTGACCGGAGAAGATCCGGATGCCTACTTCAATGACTTTAGAAATCCATCCCAAGCCAAAGTCCAAGGACTGAAGGAAGCGATTTGGGTAGAAGCCAGATCCACCCTTTTGAATCCCAATTATATCACAGAGTATATGAAAGGAGGCGCGACTTCGGCGGAGAAGTTTGCCGAAACCTTTAGAAATACCTATGGGTGGAATGTCATGAAACCCAGCGAAATCGATGATGAACTCTGGAATAACCTACACGAGGTGTATGTCAAGGATGGACTGGGGCTTCAGGTACAAGACTTTTTTGAGCGGGAAAATCCCTATGCCTTGGAGGAAATGACAGCGGTGATGCTGGAAACCATACGCAAAGGATACTGGGATGCCTCGCAGCAGCAAATTCGGGAACTGGTGGATTTGCATACCGGTCTGATTCAGGATCACAAGGCAGGTTGTAGTGAGTTTGTCTGTGACAATGATAAGCTTCGGTCTTTTATTTCCGAAAATCTGGCAGAAGACGCGCTTGCCAGCTACGAAGCAGCGTTGAAAGCAGTGAGGGAAGTCCCTACCACTGAAGATGCCTTGGTATTGGAGAAGGAGACCCTGCAGAAAAAGGTGGACGCGGATGGCGAAATGGAGGATAAGCTGCCTATGGTACTCTTTGCCCTTGTTGCTCTGGTTCTGGGATTGCTGCTGTTTGTCTTCATCAAGAGAAGAAAGCAAGACTAGGATGGAGTTAGTAGTGCAGTTGATGTTGATTTTGGCCCTTTTTGGCTCGTTTTTTCAAATGAGCCAATGGGGACTGATCCCTACACTCGTGATGGCGCTCAGTCTGGGAGTCTTATGCTATCTGGTCTATCCCTGGATACTGGAGCAAAGCAAACAGGAATTAAGTCAGTGGCTGAATGATCCTCAGTTGATGAAGAAGTTGGCTACAATTCAAATGGTGGAAGTGCTCTTTTTTGTCTTGGTTGATTTGGCATTTACCCGCTCTCTTTTTGGGCAAAAGATTCAAAAAGAGATCAGGTATGCCGGATACTATCCGGGTCTGATACCGATAGCTGCCCTCCTTTTTGTTCAGATGAACAGTTTCTATCATCTATCCCATCTGCTGTCATTTGAGGTGATTGGAATGCTGTTTTCAGGATGCCTCATGCTGGTGTTTCTGGTGTTTCCCCGCATACTACGTGGGTTGCTGCCAGAGGCCTACCTGAGGCTGGAGATGCGCTATGTACTGTCTTTTGGACAATTGCTTTGCTGCGTGGCCCTCACTGTCTTTTGCCAAAAATTACCCTACACACTCTCTCCATCCAGCTTTGAAGTCAAGCCTTTTCTTACCCTTTGTGTCTTGGCAGTGGGGATGTTTTAGCTGGGCCGGATAGGGGTTCTTATTACAAGCAAAATTAAATCGAAATGGAAATATTGAATCAAGTACTCTATTGGATCTCTACCGGACTGATGCTCCCGGTTGTGGTCATCTTGCTGTTTTTGTTTTTGAAGTCACTGGCGGCATTGGGAGGATTCTATGGGGCGTATGTCAGTCGCTTGAAGGTCGGGAAACTTCTGGAGCCTTTTATGGCCGGGCTTTCGGGAAGGAGTGTAAAGGAAAGTGAATTGCCTTCGGGGAGATATGTGCTCTTGTCATATTTCGATCAACTTTTGCAAGCAAAGGGCTCGGAAGTCAGGCGGGAAAAAATCCTTAGCGAGTTTGAACTGGAGATGTCGCGAAAGCTATCTGCCACCAAAAACATGTCAAAGTTGGGGCCTATCCTGGGTTTGATGGGGACCTTGATTCCCATGGGGCCAGCACTGGTAGGCTTGGCCTCCGGAGACATCGCTTCAATGGCTGAGAATATGCAGGTGGCTTTTTCCACCACCGTAGTGGGACTGATTGTGGGGGCGATAGGATTTACACTTACCGAGATCAGGCAGAGGTGGTTTGCCAAGGACCTGGCTTCGCTTCAATTTGTAGCTGACCTAATCACCGAAGAAAATGAAAAGGCGTAAGAACAGTTTCTTGAACAGCTCTGCAGAGGATGATCCAATTTCAACCGTAGCGAACCTTTTCGATGTAGCGATGGTCTTTGCCGTGGCTTTGATGGTAGCCCTGGTGACTAGATTTAACATGACAGAAGTGTTTTCCCAAGAGGATTTTACCATGGTCAAGAATCCCGGCAAGGAAAATATGGAAATCATCACAAAAAAGGGGGAGGAGATTACACGCTATAAATCCAACGACAATTCTTCCGGTGATGGGAATAAGGGCAAGCGGGTAGGGGTGGCCTATGAGCTGGAAAATGGCGAGATCATCTATGTTCCGGAATAGGAGGTGTCGGAGATCAGTCCTGCGCTGGTGGATTGAGAGTGTTCAATTAAGTGTGTCTGCTAAATTCACATCAAATGAAAAAAAGACAGACAATTGAGGATTTGTTAAATGATCCC